>DATLVQ010000526.1:0-14373 GCA_035577325.1 Bryobacteraceae bacterium
GAACTTCGTCAGCTTTTTCGAGCGGACGTCGCCATACCGCCGCGATTTACGCCGCGTGGAATACGGCGACGAGCGCGATCCTAAAATCCGCGAGTTCTTCGAGAAGATCGCGCCACTCAACCACGCAAGCGAGATCACCAAACCCATGTTTATCGTGGCCGGCCGCAACGATCCGCGCGTGCCCGCGCATGAAGGCGAGCAGATGGCCGCGGCGATTCGTCAGAATGGCGCTCCGGTCTGGTACCTGATCGCCAACGACGAAGGCCACGGCTTCGCCAAGAAAAAGAATCAGGATTTTCAGTTCGCGGCGACGGTCATGTTCGTGAAAGAATTTCTGTTGAAATAGGTGCCGCCTTCCGGCGAGCTTCAATGTAGCTTCACGCTGCGCCTTAACAGTTGCCGTACAGGGTCATCCTTGTCGTCGTCCTCCGGAATTGTGATCGCGATTTTCGGTTGACTCATCTCGCTTAGCAGTTCGGTAATCTTCTCAGGGTCGACCAGTATACCCATAACCGAACCCATTCCCAGACCAACGCACACGATTGCTTTCAAAAAACGCGCGTTCATACCAATCCTCCGTTGGCGTGCGGACGCGTGAAGCGTTCACCGCCAGAACTATTCGGCCGTCGAAATAACAGCCAACGTCATGTCAGAGGCTTGAAAGAATAGGAGGAGCTCGTGAGGAATGGACTTGGGGGACAAAAAAGCTCGGGGGGTTGCAGACTTCGTTCCCGCGTCGAATGGCAACGACCACAACAGCCGCCAGAAACAGCCAGAGCGGCGCCAGGATGGCGGAAAGCAGGCCGGAACCGGCCGGGATGAGAGTCGCCAACAGCAGCAGGGCGAGACAGATAACGGCAAGCAGCTTGCGCGCATTGATCCAACTACTCATCTGCCTGTAATGATAGCGCGTCTAAGCCACGCCGAACGCTTCCCTGTACTTCGCAGGCAGCCGCACCGGTTTCATCTCTCGGTTGCAGAAGATGTGCCGGGTCGCGCCGGTGGCCAGCTTTCGATCCCCTTCCGCGGCCCGCATCTCGTACCCGAAGCTGACGATCCGCGGGTTCGCCGCCGCGATCCGCGTCTCTATGATTACCTCATCATCGAAACGCGCCGGGTACAGATAGCGGCACTGCGCCTCCACTACAGCAATCATGACGCCATCTTCGATCTCCATGTCCCGGTAACGGAAGCCGAGCGACTGGCAGAACTCGACGCGCGCGATCTCCATCCAGACTAAGTAATTGGCGTAGTAGACCACGCCCATTTGATCGGTTTCAGCGTAACGCACACGCACTCGCGTTTGGTGAGATTGCATGGAAGATTCATGGTAACGCACGATTACGCGGTTCCCCGGACCCACATGCGCTGCGCTATTCAAATGCCGGGCGCGGTGGCGTGAGCAATGGTGCGGTAATCCTCGCGGTAAGAAGAGTCGGCTAGACCCGCTTCTTGTGTACGACTGCCCAAATGACAACGCCCGCCAGCATCGCCAGCAACGTCAGGGCGAACACGATTACCAGAAGTTCCGGCAACCCCATGGTTCTCATGCCTGGAGTGGATGTCCCATAATGCGCGAAAGTTCAATTGCATGAGCGGCATGACCAAATCCCACATTCAAAAAAGATGCGCTTGTGCGCTCGGCTGGAACGCATTTGTGTTTGCGGGCGTCTGCTAAACTGGCAACTGGCGATGCGCGTTAAAGTGCTGTTTTTCGGGATGTTAAAGGATATCGTAGGCTCCGCCGAAGAGCAGTTAATCGTGTCGGAAGATGCGCATTTGGAGAATATTTTCAACCATTATGCCGGACGCTTCCCCCGGCTACGGGAGATGTCGGGCAGCATCGTACTGGCGCGGAACCACGAGTTCTCGACAGCGTCGGAACGAGTCACCGACGGAGACGAAGTGGCATTCCTGCCGCCGGTAAGCGGTGGGTCCGCGGCAGCCGGACTCCCGTACACGCATGAAATTCAGGATACGGCAGGCCACTTCTTCGCGCTTACCCGCCGTCCCATCGACACGCGCGCTATCATTCAGCGTCTGGTCGCTGGCGAAGACGGTGCCGTGATCACGTTTGAAGGCACGGTTCGCAACAACACCAAAGGCCGGCGAACCCTCTATCTGGATTACGAGTGTTATGAGCCCATGGCGATCAAGACTCTTGCCGAACTGGGCCGCGAAATCGCCGCATCGCATGCCATCGGCCGCATTTCGATGGTCCACCGTCTCGGCCGCATGGAAATTGGAGAAACTAGCGTGGCCGTTATCGTAACCGCCCCGCATCGCCAGGCGGCATTCGACGCCGCGCATGAGGGCATCAACCGGCTCAAGCGCCTGGTTCCCATCTGGAAGAAGGAGTACTTTGTCGACGGAGAAGTCTGGGTGGAAGGGGAGTGGGACCGCCGTGCGCCGCTGGCCTCTCGTCCTTAGCCCGCTTCTCGGCTTCTTCGCCGCTTACGCGCAGCCGGCCGATATCCGCGTCGACGTCAACCTGGTGCGCGTGGTCACGACAGTCAAGAGTCCCGCAGGCCAACTCGTCGGCAATCTCCCCAAGGAAGACTTCAGTATCTATGACAACAATGTCCCCCAGCAGATCGCTGTATTCGAGCGGCGCACCGAGCAGCCCCTCTCGGTTTCGCTTCTGATCGACATCAGCGGCTCGACCGCCAAGGATCTGAAGTATGAAGTCGAATCCATAACGAAATTTCTGCACGCGCTCTTTGCTGAGGGAAATCCGAAGGACGCCGTCGCACTCTACAGCTTCAACTACCAGGTCATCAAGCACAACCACTTCACGCGCAACGCCATATCCATCGAGCGCTCGCTGCACACTCTCAAAGCCGAGGCGGGCACGTCGCTCTACGACGCCATTTATCTCACCGCAAAAGATCTCGAGTACCGCGACGGCCGGCGCATCATGGTGATCGTCACCGATGGCGGCGATACCACCAGCTCCATGGATTTCCACGCGGCGCTAGAAGCTGCCCAGCTGTCCGATAGCGTCATTTATCCCGTCCTGGTGGTCCCCATCGCCAACGATGCCGGGCGTAACGTCGGTGGCGAAAACGCGCTCACGACACTCGCCGCCGGCACCGGCGGCCGAGTCTTTGCACCAACGCTCGGGGCGGAGCTCGAAAAAGCCTTCACCGACCTCATCCAGGATCTCCGCACGCAGTACTTGCTCGCCTACTATCCCAAAGACGTTCCGCTCACCAAGAATCGTTTTCACCGGCTGGAAGTACGTGTGCGTAATCCGCAATTGCGTGTGCTGGCGCGCAATGGTTATTATGGTGAGGCGGAAGCGAGCAGCCCAAGTGGCAGAATCTCGGTAGCCCCCGGGAAGTAAGCATCAGGAGCCCCAGTGTCATCCAAGCCAGGTGGAAAGTCAGGTACGCGCGCGCCCGAACACACGCTCGAGGAAACCAAATACCTCAAGCATCTCATCGAGCGTCAAATTCCGGTGCGCGTGCGGCTCAGCAACAACGAGGAGATCGACGGTATCGTCGAGTACTACGACGCCTCGTTCATTCGCATCACGCGCAAGGGCGAGCCCAATCTATTCATCTTCAAGCACGACATCAAGTATTTGATTGAGGCGGCATCTTAACCCGCTCATGTCGTCGTACCTCGCAGCCGCTGTCCAAATCGCCCGTGAAGCCGGCGCCGTGCTGATGGCGAAGTTTGATCGGCGCATTGCCATCGAATCCAAAGGCGAGTACGATCTGGTGACCGAGGCCGACCGCGCTTCCGAGCGCCTGATCGTCGAGCGGTTGACTGCACAGTTTCCATCGCACGCCATCGTGGCCGAAGAAGGCGGAGGCCATGAAAGCCCATCGGGCTTCCGCTGGTACGTGGACCCGCTCGATGGCACTACCAATTTCGCGCATGGGTTTCCGTGCTTCAACGTGACTATGGCGCTCGAGTCGGCGGGCGAGTTGATTGCCGGCGTGATTTTCGACCCCGTGCGCGACGAGATGTACACCGCCGAGCGTGGTGGTGGCGCGTTCCTTAACGACAAAAAAATTCACGTCTCCGACGCGGCGGCGCTGGCGAATTCTCTTGTCGCCACCGGCTTCCCCAGTCGCAAGCGGCACCAGCACGTGAATATTCACTTCTACCATCAGGTCTCCATGGTCACGCATGGCGTCCGGCGTTGCGGCTCCGCGGCCATCGACCTCGCCTATGTGGCGTGCGGCCGCCTGGAGGCGTTCTGGGAAATCGGCTTAAATCCGTGGGATATGGCGGCGGGATTGCTGCTCGTTACCGAAGCGGGCGGCAGGTATTCTGGCATGCACGGTGAGCGCCACCAGCTCCGCGGTCCCGATCTGCTTGCGGATAACGGGCTGATTCACGATGAGATCTTGGCTTTGTTTAGCGAAATTTTTCACGGCCAATATCGCGTTCCCATCCCCGTTATCGTGCAATAACACGCGCGCCGCAAGCAGTTAAATCACACGTAAAATTCTAGCTATTCCTTTACTTTCAGCGCCTTATGATGTTAGCCTAGGTGTCTTATCCATGCGCACAGTTGATTTGATCCATCGGAAGCGTGACGGCGAGGAACTGTTTCCTGAAGAAATTTCTCATCTGATCGACGCCTATACCCGTGGAGAAATTCCGGACTACCAGATGTCGGCGTTCCTCATGGCCGTATTCTTTTCCGGCATGACGGATCGCGAAGTCACCACTTTGACGGAGTGCATGATTCGCTCTGGCGAAACCGTAGATCTTTCGGCCATCAACGGCGTCAAGGTTGATAAGCACTCTACCGGCGGAGTGGGCGATAAAACCAGCCTGGTCGTGGCTCCGCTCGCGGCGGCGGCTGGTGTGATCGTGCCCATGATTTCCGGCCGCGCCTTGGGACATACGGGCGGCACGCTGGATAAACTCGAATCCATTCCCGGTTTTCGCACCGATCTGACCGCCGAACAATTCCGCGCCCAGTTGGCCGAATTGGGGCTGTGCTTCATGGGGCAATCGGATCAGATCGCACCCGCCGACGGCAAACTTTACGCTTTGCGCGATGTTACGGCAACCGTGGAGTCCATCCCGCTGATCGCCTCGTCCATCATGTCGAAAAAGATGGCCGAGGGCTTGGACGCATTGATCCTCGACGTGAAAGTAGGCTCGGGCGCGTTCATGAAGAAACAAGTCGACGCACGGCGCCTGGCGCAGATGATGGTGGGCATCGGGCGGCGCATGGATAAGCGCGTGCAAGCGCTCATCACCGACATGAACCAGCCGCTGGGCTATGCCGTGGGTAATGCGCTCGAGGTGATGGAAGTTTCGCAGACGCTCATGAATCAAGGGCCGCCCGATCTGACGCGCCTCAGCCTGGAACTCACAGCCCGTATGATTCACTTGGCCAAGCTCGCGCCCACGCTGGAAGAGGCGCGCCATATGGCGGAGACCAAGCTGGTGGATGGATCGGGCTACCGCAAATTCAAGCAGGTAATTCAGGCGCAGGGTGGCAATCCGCAGGCGCTTGATAAGTTCGAATTATTGCCCAATGCAACCGGCCTGCGCGAGATTGCTTCGCCGCGCGGCGGCTACGTGAGCGCCATTGAAGCCGAGGACGTTGGCGTCGCTTCCACGCTGATGGGTGCGGGCCGCGATCAAAAGGACGACCGCGTCGATCCTGCAGTCGGTGTGATCCTCGAAGTGAAGGTAGGCGAAAAGGTAGACGCCGGCGCCGTGCTCTGTCGCCTCTACTACACGAGCGAAGAGCGCGTCGAGGAAGCGGCCGCATTGGTGGAAGGCGCCTTCCGGATCTCCGCGCAGAAGCCGGAAGACCGGGAGCTGATCCTTGAGGTCGTGGGGTGACGCCGGGTCGGACGCGGCGGCACGGCCGCGCCGATGCTCCGCGAGTCTTACGTGTCCGGTATTTGCTTCGCGCGGCCGTGTTCCTGCGTCTCCGCGCCGGAATCTAAATGGGTCGATTCACCGGCCTGCTCGGCATCCTGGTCATTCTCGCTATTGCATACTTGTTCTCTTCACAGCGCCGCGCCATCCAATCGCGCGTCGTCCTTTGGGGCCTTGGCCTGCAAGTCGCCTTTGCGGTCCTCGTTCTCAAAACCGAATTTCGAAAAGTGTTCGAGCTGGCCGGCGTTGCCGTGAATGCCATGCTGAATTTCGCCGAAGCGGGCAGCCATTTTGTGTTCGGACCGCTCGGAATCAAGAGCGGCGCCTTCGGCGTGGTGTTTGCCTTTCAGGTGCTGCCCATCGTCATTTTCATTGCCTCGTTTTTCTCCATCCTGTACTACCTGGGGATCATGCCGGCGATCGTAAAGGCGATGGCGGTCGTCATGCAGAGAGTCATGGGAGCCAGCGGCGCGGAGTCGCTGAACGTCGCCGCCAGCATCTTCATGGGGCAAACCGAAGCCCCGCTGACCATCAAGCCATTCATCGCCGGTATGACCGAATCCGAACTCTTCACCATCATGGTGAGCGGCATGGCTCACATCTCGGGCGCCGTGATGGCGGCGTACGTCAAAATTGCAGGCGTCCAGGTGCAGCACTTGCTCACTGCCGTAATCATGACCGCGCCTGCCACTATCATGCTCGCCAAGATGTTCGTGCCCGAGACCGGGAAGCCGGCAACGGCGGGCCGTGTGGCCGTGAAAGTGGAGAAAACGGCGGTCAACGTCATTGACGCCGCGGCGCAGGGTGCCGGCGACGGATTGCATCTGGCACTGAACATCGGCGCCATGCTGATCGCATTTCTGGCGCTCATCGCCATGATCAACGGCGTGCTCGGCTGGGGGCAGACGATGCCGGGCTTTTCGTGGCTGCCCTCGTCGCTCGAACAAGTCTTTGCCTGGTTCTTTGCGCCCGTGGCATGGCTGATGGGCGTGGCCTGGAACGATTGCGCAACCATAGGCAACCTGCTGGGCACGCGTCTCGTGCTGAATGAATTTGTGGCGTTCCTGAAATTGGGGCCGCTTCGGGCGCACATGGAACCGCGCTCATTCACCATCGCCACTTATGCGCTCTGCGGATTCGCAAACTTCAGCTCGATCGCCATTCAGATCGGCGGCATCGGAGCCATCGCGCCCACCCGTAAAGCTGATCTCGCCCGCCTGGGATTGAAAGCCGTGGCCGTGGGCTCGATGGCGAACTTCATGTCGGCCTGCATAGCTGGGATGTTGGTATGAAACGCGAAGGCCGATAGTCGTGATTGACGAAGCCGCGCGATATCTGGAATCCCGCACGAAACTGCGGCCGCGCGTGGCCGTTGTGCTCGGGAGCGGCTTAGGTGGATTTGCGGACGACCTATTGGAGCGCAAGGAGTTCCCGTATTCTGCCATACCAAACTGGCCGGTATCCACGGCCGTGGGACATGCCGGAAAACTCGTGCTGGGCATTTTGAATACACCGCAGAAAGCGGGCGTGCTCGAAGTCGCCGTGATGTCCGGTCGTGTGCATTTGTATGAAGGCTATTCGGCATGGCAGGTTGCGTTCGGGGTTCGCGTGCTCGGAAAACTGGGCGCGCGGGCGTTCGTATTTACAAATGCCGCGGGTGGCATCAATGCGGCGTTCGCGCGCGGAAGCCTCGTGCTGATTTCCGATCACATCAATCTGCAAGGCGCCAACCCGTTGATGGGTCCGAACGACGATTCTCTCGGCCCGCGCTTTCCCGACATGTCGGAAGCATACGCGCCTGTTTATCGCGAGACGGCCAAGCAGGTCGCGCGCGAATTGGGAATCGCTCTTGGTGAGGGCGTGTATGCCGCGCTCACCGGTCCGAGCTACGAAACGCCGGCCGAGATCCGTTATCTGCGCGCGATCGGCGCCGACATGGTCGGCATGTCCACCGTGCCCGAAGTGATCGCGGCGAATCACATGGGAGCGCGCTGCCTCGGCATTTCATGCGTCACCAATATGGCGGCGGGCATTCTGCCGCAAAAGATCCGTCATGAAGAAGTACTGGAAGCAGGTGCCGCCGTGCGCGGCTCGCTGGTGAAATTTCTTAAAGCGCTGCTGTCGCGCCTCGAGGTTTGAATGGCCCGCGCCTCCCGAACCTGGCTGCTACGTACTTTCGGATGCTTCGCCCTGTTTGCAACCTGCGCCTGGGCCGAGCCCGCCGACTGGATCTGGAGCGCGCGCTACGTCATCACCATGGATGCCCAGCGCCGCGTCATCGAGAACGGCGCCGTCGCCATTCGTGGCGACAGCATCGTGGCCGCCGGCAGCAAAAGCGAAATCGAAGGCCACTACCGGCCCAAACAGCGCTTCGACCGTCCCGACGCCGTCATCGCGCCCGGACTGATCAACACCCACGGCCATGCGCCCATGGTTTTACTGCGCGGCATCGCCGACGATCTGCGCCTGCAGGAGTGGCTCGAAAAATACATTTTCCCCGCCGAAGCTCGCAACGTCACGCCGGATTTCGTCCGCTGGGGAACGCGCCTGGCATGCCTCGAAATGCTGCTTTCCGGCACCACCACGTTCACCGATATGTATTACTTCGAGGACGTCATCGCGGATACCGCTAGGGAGTGCGGCATGCGCGGCGTGCTGGGCGAGACCATCATCGGATTTCCCTCTCCCGACGCCAAGACCCCCACCGATGCCCTGCGTCTTACTGAAGCGTTTCTGCAGCGTTTTCGCGGCGATCCGCTCATAACCATGGCGCCCGCGCCGCACGCCATTTTCACCAATTCGGACGAAACCCTGAAGCAGGCCCGCGCGCTTGCGAATCGTTACTCCGCGCCGCTGCTGATCCATCTCTCGGAGACCAAACGCGAGAACGATGAGACTCTGGCCAAGCGCGGCCAATCTCCCACGAAGACCCTCGATGCGCTCGGTGTCTTCAGCGGCTGGACGCTTGCCGCGCACGCGGTGTGGGTCGACGACGCAGATCTCAACATCCTGCGCGACCGCCGCGTGGGTGTGGCCCATTGTCCTTCTAGCAATATGAAACTCGCCAGCGGCGGCGCGCCCGTCACAAAAATGCTGACGCTCGGCATTGCGGTCGGTCTCGGCACCGACGGACCAGCCGGTAGCAACAACGACCTCAACCTTTTCGAAGAGATGGATCTGGCGTCCAAGCTGCAAAAGCTCGTCACGAGCGATCCTCAAGCCCTGCCGGCTCGCCAGGCGCTCGAAATGGCCACCATCGGCGGCGCGCGCGCTCTCGGTCTTGACCAGCAGATCGGCTCACTCGAGTCCGGCAAGCGCGCCGACCTCATCACCGTGCGGCTCGACCGCCCCAACGCCGTCCCGCTCTACGATGTCTACTCGCAGATTGTGTACGCGCTCAAAGGATCGGACGTCCAAGATGTGATGGTGAACGGCCGCTTGGTGGTACGCGATGCTAAGCCGCTTACTATCGATCAAATGCAAGTCCTGGCTAAAGCCCAGGAGTTCGGCCGCAAAGTCGCCGCGAGCCTCAGAGCGAAGTGACGTGGCTGTGGCACGCGGGTACAGTCGTCACGAACAGCACGCAGTACGGCTGCTACGGCGTCCCGCTTTGCTCCAGATCTTTTCGCGCCTCTTCCAAATGGATCCTATGCGCGCGCAACAACTCGGCGGCGAGGCATTTCTTCTCCCGCAGCAGCCCCACTAGCAAATGCTCATTTCCAATGTGTGCATGCTTCATCAGACGCGCTTCTTCTGCAGCGAATGTCATAGCGTGGCTGCACTCCGTGCTGAGCGGCAGATCGGCTGAGGCGGGGGTCTTTGGTCCTGGCGGCTTCCGTTTCTCAATTTCCTTTCGGATTTCCGAAAGCGCGGTCATGGTCGATGCCTTCGACTCCAACAAAGAACTGGCGGACGCCTTCCTCCGATGAAGCCGCTCTGCCATGCGCCCGTTTTCGTGCAAGATGCCGAGCAAAAGATGCTCGCTCTCGATCGCCTCTGCGCCAAACTGGCTGGCTTCGTAACGCGCGAAGAAAATGGCCCGGCGAGCTTGCTCGGTGTATCGTTCGAACAATCCGTAGCCAGTCAGGAGTTCCAGGTCGGGTTGACCCGCGGATGACTCTAAACGCGCGCTTGCTGCGATTGGGGTACCCGTCTTCAACGCGAGCAAAGCCTGCGCCGCCGCCTCCAGCTGCTCGGGAGCCAGCCCGTCGATCAAGCGATGCAGCTCGCCGTAGGAGGTCTCAGGCTGAGGCTCTCCGGCGATCTGCTCGCGAACGGGCGAAAGCTCCAGTTCAGCCTCACGCAAAGCCTGGGCCGCGCGTGAGCCCTCCTCGCGCAAGAGTCCGAGCAAAAGATGTTCGGTGCCAATGTGCCGGTGTCTCATGCGATCCGCTTCTTCCGCGCCATAGGCCAGCACTCGTTTGGATACGTGGCTGAGTGGCAGGTCGACCGATGTACTGGCCCGCGATGCGGCTTCCAGCGAACCGATCTGCGCCTTAACCGCAGCGATTGCCTGCTCAGACTTCAACAAACGTAATGCTAGATTCCGATCCTCACGGAGCACCCCGAGCAGCAGATGCTCTGTTTCAATGAACGGGCTGCCGGATCTTGCGGCCTCATACCTCGAAAAAAACACGACCCGCCGCGCCGCTTCCGTGTAGCGCTAGAACATTCCTCAAACCCGCCGTTTTCTTTTCTCCGCCAGGCTGAATTTCTCGTACCACGTTGATTCCGCGCCGCCCCCATAGCACGAGATCACCGCTTCCACCAGATACGGCTTGCCGTCGCGCGTCGCCGCCGCGCCGCGCTTGAAGGCCGCATCGAGATCCGCGCCTGCCGTCACCCGTTCGCCCTTCACGCCCTGGCTCTCGGCCAGCTTGACGAAATCGATATCGGGCGAGCCCAGATACATCCCCGCGTAATGCCCGCTCGCATGCATCTTTCCTTTGTAACCGTCGTATGCGTGGCGCACCGTCTGATAGTTGTGGTTATTCCACACCACCGTCAGAACCGGAACGCTGTAACGCGCCTGCGTCCAGAACCCCGACGCGCTGTACATCACCGAGCCGTCGCCGATCGAACACACCACCTGCCGGTCGGGTGCCGCGAGCTTTGCGCCCGTAGCCGCGCCGATCCCCCAGCCCAGGCCCGCGCCTGTGTTGCCCAGCCACATCGGCTCGTTTTCGCGGAAGCCAAATGGAAACGCGTCGTACTTGCCCGTCAGGTTCTCACTCACCACAATGGCGTCTGCGTCGATATTCCGCGCCATCACCGCTCCCAGCTCATCGGGATGGATGGGATGCTGCCCGTGATTCCGCCGCGCCTCGGCGTCCGCTTTCGCCCGCATCGTGGCCGTCAACGCGCGTACTTCTTCCGATCGCGCCGTTCCGAACGACGCCAGCCGGCTCTTGGTGAGCAGCGATTCTACGGCGGCACGCAGATCGGCGAGCGCTTCCCTAACGTCGCCCACCAACGTGAGATCTGTCGGACTGGTCCGCCCCATGGCGGCCGTGTCGATGCCGATGCGCACGATGCGCGCACCCGCCGGCTCGATCGACCGAATGGGACTCGGCGCCGTCGCCCGCCCACCAAAATCGAGCGCGCCAATGACCATCGCCAAATCCACCGGCTTGATGTATTCCATCTGCGGATCGTACGCACCCAGATAGTGCGGATGCTTCACCGGGAAACTGCGGAACGCCCCTCCGCTGAAAGTCACGGGCAGGCCTAACTTTTCCGAAAAGTCCAGCAGCTCCGCCTGCGCGCCGCTTTTCCACACTTCGTCGCCCGCCACTAGCAGCGGCCGTTTCGCCTCCACCAGCATGCGTGCCGCTTCCTCCACCGCGCTGGCTGACGGCCGCACCCGCGCGCGCAACAGAAATCGTTCCGCTGGCAGAATCTGCGCCTTCACGCCCTTCGTTTCGAGCGCATAATTCGCCATCGCTATGTAAACGGGCCCGCCGGGCTCAGTGGCCGCCACCTTGAACGCTCGCCGCAGCAGCAGTGGCAGGCTCTCGGCGTTACGCACTTCCCATGAAATCTTCGTGAACTGCCGGACAATCTCTTTCTGGTTAAATCCCGGCCGCGGCGCGAGTACCACGTCATCCGACCAAAGCTCGTTGTCCAGTAAGCCCGCCGTCACCACCAGCGCCGATCCGTCGCGGCTGGCGTTGTAAAGCTGGCCCGCCATCTGCGCCGTCCCCGCCACCACGTGCACGTTGACGAACGCCGGTTTCCGGCTCACGCGATGATAGCCGTCGGCCATCGAAATCACGATGCCCTCGTGCAGCCCCATGATGAGCTGCATCCCCGGCGTATCGGTGAATGCGTCGTAGAATCCCACTTCGAACGAGCCCGGATTGGTGAACAGATATTCCGCGCCGGCGGCCTTAGCCTGCGCTACCACCAGCTCTCCGCCCGTGCCTTCGATTGTCGTCGCGGCTCCGGCACCCGGATGGACGGCGGCGCGCTCGGAAGCGTCCAGCGGCTCCAGAAACGCCTTGGCCGCCGCCAGCGTAAAGCCCATGCCGGCCAGCCCTTCGATGAAACCGCGGCGTCCGAGTTCGCGATCGAGGTAACGGCGGATCAGCTGTTGCATGCGCTCCTCCAGGTAACCGAAAGTTATCCTACCCGTTTGAAAGCTCTGGCACAATGACTCTATGCCCGCGCTCGCCCGTTCGGTCGAAGCTGTTCCGCACTCACGTATCCGCGAACTGGCCGAGGTCGCCATGTCGATGGATGGCGTGCTGCGCCTGTACTTCGGCGAATCCAATCTGCCCACGCCCGGCTACATCAAGCAAGCCGCAACAAAAGCGCTCGCTGACGGCTACACGTTCTACACGGAGAACGCCGGACTCCCCTCGCTGCGGCGCGCCATTGCCCGGCATTATCAAAACTGGCACAGTGTGGATCTCGACCCGGAGAGTGAGATCGTCATCACTGCTTCGGGCGTGCAAGCTCTCAATGTCAGCCTGCGTTGCATGCTCGATCCAAGCGACGAAGCCCTGGTGCTGACGCCCGCCTGGCCCAATGGCTCGTCCATCATAGCCATGGCCAACGCCGTGGCCCGGCAAATTCCTCACCCGCTGTGCGGTGACCGCTACCGCGTCGATTTCGATGCCCTCGAAGCCGCCGCCGGCCCTCGCACCCGCCTGGTGCTGTATACATCGCCCTCAAACCCGCTCGGCTGGGTGGCCACGGACGAAGAACAGCACCGCCTGCTCGATTTCTGCCGCGCGCGCGGCCTGTGGCTGTTGGCGGATGAAGTCTACGACCGCCTGTACTATTCAGGCGCACACCTCGGCGACCCCGTGCCTTCAATCCTCCGTAAAGCCACGCGCGGCGATGCCGTGGCCGTGGTGCATTCGTTTTCGAAAAGCTATTGCATGACTGGCTGGCGCGTCGGCTGGCTCATCGCGCGCCGCGACCTCGGCCTCAAAGCTACGCAGCTTAACGAATTCATCATTTCGCACGCGCCCACCTTCGCTCAAAAAGCCGGCGAGACGGCGCTCGAGTGTGGGGAAGCGGAGCTGGTGCTCATGCTCGCGCGCCTGAAGGAGAATCGCGATTTCTGCCTGGCCGCTCTCCGCCAGATGCCCGGCGTCACCGTGCCATCCCCGGATGGCGCATTCTATCTGTTCCCCAAAGTCGACGGCTTGACCGATTCCTTCGAATTTTGCCGCCGCCTGCTGATGGAGACCAAGGTCGGGCTCGCGCCTGGCGTGGCTTTCGGCGCCGGCGGCGAGGGCTCCGTGCGTATCTGTTACGCGGCAGACCGGTCGATTCTCGAACCTGCCATGGAACGACTGGCGAAATTCCTCCGCGCCCGTTAAATCCAATCCGCCTGGTGGCCCGTACTCTCAATAGGTATGCGTGCTCTGTGCATGTTGTGGTGCGTCCCGATGCTGGCCGAAACCCCAGCGTTCGATAACCGGATCGCGAGACCCTCGACCGATGAACGCATCGCCGCCTATGAAAAGCTGGCCGGCTCGAAGAACAGTGACCCGCACGACCAGAACCTGCTCGCCGGCGCTTACATCCAGAAGATGCGCGAGACCACCGACTTCGGCTACATCGACCGCGCCGCGCGCATCGTCGATCGCGTGCTCTCGGCCTCTCCGGATAACTACGAAGCCCTGCGCCTGCGTAGCGAAATCGGCCTCGAGCGGCACCAGTTCGCCGAGGTCGCCGAATTCTCGCGCCGCATGATTGGCATTTCTCCTGACGACGCCTGGAACTGGGGTACGCTCGGCGACGCCTTGATGGAACTTGGCCAGTACGATGCCGCTGCGGATGCGTATCAGAAGATGGTTTCGCTGCGGCCCAATCAATCGAGTTACAATCGCGCGTCTTATTATCGCTGGGTGATGGGCGACGCGGAGGGCGCAATCGTCATCATGCAGCGCGCCATCGCCGCCGGCAGTTCCGCTCCCGAGAACACCGCCTGGTGCCTGGTCGATCTGGGAAATCTCTACTTCAAGACCGGCCGCTTGGCCGAGGCCGAAGAATCGT
>DATLVQ010000527.1:0-2528 GCA_035577325.1 Bryobacteraceae bacterium
CCCGCCGGCGCTTTGCCGGGACGAAAGCCCGGAAGTCTGGCTTTCTGCTGAAAAGAGCTGATAACGCGATCGGTCTCGCCTTCCACGGTTTCGGCCGGGACCGAGATATCGACCGAATGCCTGCAACCCTCTACCAATGCCAAAAGGGATTCACCTCGGGTGGACTAATTTTTATTGTAGCATTTCGTCAGAGTATTAGAGCCTCGGCAGTCGGGCCATGAAGATACTACTTGCAATCGCAGTCATCGTACTCGGGTTCGTTTGTCTTTCGGCTGGGGCCTATATGTACTTGGCTGGAGACCTGAACAGCGATGACGAAATGACTGCCGTAAGCCCGTTGTTGCGAATCCCTTTGGATCAGCTCGCAAATTCGGGTTCAGCTGCCGTCATTGTGACCGTTCCGCACAATGTGCAATGGGAGCGCATTCGGCGGAAGTGGGGCGATCCGGGCTATTTTGTTGGGGCGATGAACTATCCCGAGACGGCGGGACAGATTCATTGCCTCGATGAATTGGGGATAATCGTCGAAGTCAAGGCGAATACAGGCGCCGTTTTGTTGAGAGCTGCCCGGCATCATCCGTATCCGTACTGGGCTCGATGCCTGAGCGCCGGGTACGAGTTTCGCGCTTCCCCAGGCACCGAACTGACCATTCGGGCAACTTCGGCACGCCATCCGATGCCGACCGGCGAGCTTATTGTCTTGTGCAACTGGGAAAACCTCAAAGACAAGACAGTTGGAGTCATGCTCACCGAGGACATGCACAGAATCGCAGCATATCCCGTTGGAATTGGGCTGGCAATGATGCTCGCGGGAACCTTCGTTCTGGTGCATCGGTCCCGTGCCACTAAGATAGACACGCCGCAACGTTGACAGTAACATTGAATTCGTGGCTGAGACCCAAAAGCTGCGGGAATTGCCGGCGGTGCATGAGGTTTTGTCGCGCCTCGAGTCGGTGCTGTCCCGGTTTCCACGGGCGCTGGTCACCGACGAGGTTCGCCGGGTTCTCGATGCGCGCCGCAATGACATCCGGTCGGGCGCGGCCAATGGCGGCGAAGAAGTGCCGGTCGAGACGGCGGTTGAGCGCTCTCTGGAAGCTTTGGCCCAGCCGTCGCTCAAGCGTGTCATCAACGCCACGGGCGTGGTGTTGCACACCAATCTGGGACGCGCGCCGCTCGGACCCCAGCAGCCGATCACTGGCTATTCCAATCTCGAATACGACCTCGCTTCGGGTAAGCGGGGCAAGCGGGACGTGCATGCGGGCGTGTTGTTTGAAAGGCTTCTCGGCTGCCCGGCGATTGCCGTCAACAACAACGCCGCCGCGATCTACTTGGCGCTGAACGAGCTGGCCGCTGGCCATGAAGTGCTCGTCTCGCGCGGCGAGCTGATCGAAATTGGCGATGGCTTCCGTATTCCGGAAATCATGTCGCGGTCGGGGGCGGAGCTGCGCGAAGTGGGCACCACCAATCGCACCAGCATTCAGGATTACGGCAACGCCATCAACGAGCGCACTCGGCTCCTGTTACGCGTGCATCCGAGCAACTTTCGAATTGAAGGCTTCACGGCGCGGCCGGAGCTCGGGGAATTGGTGGCACTCGGCAAGGAGCGGGGCGTTCCCGTCTATGAAGATCTAGGCAGCGGATGCGTTGTCGATTTACGCCCATTCGGCATCCACGAGCCGCTAGTAAGCGAGAGCCTGCGCGCGGGCGCGGACCTGGTATCCTTCAGCAGCGACAAGCTGCTGGGCGGACCGCAGGCGGGCATCCTGGCGGGCAAACCTGAAATCGTCGCCCGTTTGCGGCGAAATCCTATGTTCCGCGCGCTTCGGCTCGACAAGTTGATTTACCAGGCGCTTGAAGATACTCTGCGAGCGCTGCTATTCGAGCAGTGGGATCGGATACCGGCGCTAGGCATGATTCGCATGAGCGCCGAGCAGATTCGCGCGCGGGCCGAACGGATGATCGCAAAAGTTACTGCCCTGAACGCACGTATTGAGCCGGGTGAATCGGTGATCGGGGGCGGTTCGACGCCGGCGCAGTCCATTCCCACATGGCTCATCGTCATCAAACACCCGGAGGTCAACGCGGCGGAGCGAAAGCTGCGGCGCAACGACCCGCCGGTAATTGCTCGCATCGAAGATGAACGGCTCGTACTGGACTTGCGTACGGTATTCGAAAGTGAAGAAGACGAGTTGGGCCGGGCGCTTCAGGCTCTCTCTTGATACGTGCCTTCGGCGGTGCTGACGCGAATCTTTTCGCCTTCGATGATAAAAGGCGGCACTTGCACCACCAGGCCGGTTTCCACCTTTGCGGGTTTGGTGACGTTTGAGACGCTGGCACCCTTGATGCCGGGCTCGGTCTCGACTACGGTCATATCCACGGTGGGCGGCAGTTCTACGCTGATGGGCTTGCCTTCGTAGAACTCCACTTTTACCTTAAGCTGTGGAATCAGGTAGCTGACGGCATCACCTAAAATGTCTTTCATCAGGTGCATTTGCTCGTAGTTCTCGGTGTTCATGAAGTAGTAATAC
>DATLVQ010000528.1:0-4171 GCA_035577325.1 Bryobacteraceae bacterium
AAGCGATACAACGGATCAATCGCAAATCACCGTAGCGCCGCGCCGAGTCGATTCAGCGTTGAAGCTCGCCGGGCTCTCCTTACTAAATCGCCCGCACTCGGTATTTCACGCTGCCTCGACAGTTTCGTAGTCGACCTGTCAACCGGCAGTCGCGAGCACATTTCCGACTCTTCGCGGGTGCGTCGATTCTGCTCGGTGCTGCATGTTGCGAAGGTAGCTGCGCAGTCGCTTGCGCGCCTTGTGCAGCTGAGACTTCGAGGCTCCAGTTGAGAATCCAAGAAGCTTGGCGATCTCGTTGTGTTGGTAGCCCTGGACATCGTGCAGGAGGAACACAGCTCTGCAGCCGTTTGGCAGCCGATCTATCGCATTCTGGAGGTCGAGACGGTCAAATAATCCAGCCAAGCGCAAATCGACCGCAGGTAATTCGAAGCCAGCGCCAGAGTTTTCTTGATCAGTCGTACTCATGTCCTCTAGCGGAGTCGACACCAGGCTCTTCTTGCGGAACCGCATCAGCACTAAGTTCGCTGTTAAACGATGTAACCAGGTTGAAAAAGCTGATTCGCCCCTAAAGGTATGAATCTTGCGGAACACTTGCAGGAACGCATCCTGCGTCAATTCTTCAGCTTCACTCGCAACCCCCACCATGCGCAGACAAAGGGCGTAAACCCGTTTGCAGTGGAATTGATAAAGGAGTTCGAATGCTGATCCGTCACCTTGTTGCGCCAGCCTGACGGCCTGGTGTAGGGATGCACTGTCGGGTTTGTAAGGTGGTCTTTGCTCAGGAGCAGTCTTCATTATCGTCGGCCTTCACTCGCAGTACGGTTTAACTGGGGGCGGTGTATGACTCATGGATCGCCAAGGGTCTCGCTTGTAGTCACCGAATTCCTCGGTTTTGATATCGTCATCGCTGATCCCCGAGCTGCGAAGCAATGTGGTCATTGCAGTGACCATGCCGGATGGCCCCGCGACGTAGTAGACGGGTCCATTGAGCCCGCGCAGGTAGCGCGTTAGCATGCCGCGATCGATTGGACCATTCTCGTACGGCCAATTAGGGCCCTTAATGCGGGTCATTGTTGGAATCAGCATGAACGACGGATTTTGCATTGCCAGGCCTTCCAAGTCTTCGAGAAAGGCTGCGTCTTCCGGACCCCGGTTCGAATAGAACAAATATAGTTTGTGCGGCAGACGTTCTTGTGTAGCCCAGTGAATGATGCTGCGAATTGGTGTAATCCCGATGCCCCCAGCGAGAAACACCGCCGGCCTCGTAAAGTCCTTGTGGAGTATGAAAGATCCTCTGGGACGGCTAACTCTAAACCTGACACCGGAAGCAGCCGTTTTCAGAACGGTCTTAAAACCGGTATCGCGCATGCGGAGGCCGATCATGACCAGCCCTCTGTCACGGGGCGAACTGGCAAAAGAAAAGGTCCTCGAATCGCCGCCCTTAAGGTCCACGGGCGGTTGAAAGAAGGTAAAATCAGCGTGTTGCCCCGCTCGGAATTCGTAATCGGCACCATTCGTGTCGAACCAGAATGCCATCGTGTCCCTAGCAATTTTTTGCCGATCCATCAGCGTCATTTCGTACTCAGCCATAAGCCATCCTTCTTCTCAACCCATGCGGGAACCTTGTCGGAGCCCTTGCGATTTCCAATTACATAGACCAATTTGATTCGAGTTTTATTTCATTCTCGTTCCACATAGAACCAAGCCAAACCAGTGTGAATCCCAACAGTCTTCCGACGAATTACGCAACCAGTAGCTACTTGCGGAACAAACCGGGCACATACCAACGCGTGTATGTCGCGATACCAAGAAACAGCACACCCCACCAGAGCACCAAGACGCTTCGCATCCACGGCTTGTATTTCGTGATGCGGAGTTTTCCTGGCAAGACTTGCGTACCCGCGGAAAGCAAGATGTATAGTGCGGCAAGTTCGGTGAAGGTTCCGAGCCCTGCGTGGGTCGTGGCCAGGGCATAGTACGCCTTACCGAGCCTGCCCGGAATCCTCGGAAACACATGGACGCGAAATGAAGGAATCATCATAAGTCCGATCACCGCCAAGTTAAGAAGCACGATTACTGATTGGCACCAGGCGTGTTGTCGAAAGCGCCGTGCGCGCGCGAGCCAAGCGCCAGTGAGCAGTCCGACTCCCATCGCGATTTCTAGCAGCAGAATCAGATCGGCAACCCGCGGTGCCGCTGTTCCAAGGAATCCTTGTCTCAAGCGAACGCCCCTAAGCAGACTGCGACCCTCGATGGAACATCTCAGTCTCCGCCATACGAGTCTGTTGTCGATTCACTGGACCTTAGCTTCAATGTTCATTCCCTTTCTGTCGTCGGACTTCCGCGAATATTTCTTTCCGGTGTCCAGTGCCTCCCAGCTGCTCACTGAAAGGCCAATCGGCGCGTTATCGCGGGATTGCTGCATCACTCCTATCCAGGCCCATTCACTCCGCTGAGAAAGCCACCCAAGTGCCCCGTCACCGCAACGATAACAAGTGCTACGGTTTCAATTGGCAGGCGATACCCAGGCAGTATTCCTTCTTCTCTCTGTCGGGTTCTCATGTGGATAAACCAAACGACCCAGATCAAGAGGCTCGAGATGCATCCCATCACGAGATGCATCAAGAGAATGCCTTTAAGTTTCTGTCCCTCGAGCTCCCACTGCCACGCGAGAATCCCCGTAACGACCACGGGCACGGTAGAAATCGCTGCGACGAGCAGGTTGTAATATGCCGTGGCCACCAACACGCGCTGGCCCTTCCACTGCCCGAGAAAATCAAAGACCACACCGATGATGAACAGCGCGATCGGGAAATGAATCAGCACGACGTGCTGCGCATGCTTAGCGAAAAATATCGTTTTTATGTCGAACGGATGCATGGTCTCTCCCTCCTCACTGCACGATGACTTTGCCCGTCATCTTCGGATGAATCGAGCAAAAGTAGGGATACGTGCCGGCTTTGGTGAACGCGAAAGAAAACTTTTCATCCGTGTCGAGCACCTTGGATTTGAACGTCTTCGCATCATCCGTGCTGACCACGGTGTGGGGGATATCGTCGCGGTTCGTCCAAATAACGGTGGTTCCAACCGCCACGGTCAGACTTGCCGGTCCAAAGCTGAAGTTGTCAATCTTGACTTCGGCACTAGAAGGCTTGTCCTGCGCGCGCGCAATTGAGCTCTTATGACCTACGCCGAGTCCTGCAGCCCCCAGCGCCACAATCAATGCCAAACCTCCAATAGACACACTTCTCCTCATCTATCTCCCTTTCCGTTTATTTCTTGGTTTAAATGGTTTCTCGAGCGATCCTGCGTTCGGTCACGCGAGCGGTGAGTCCAGGACCGCGAGCGCCTGTTGCCCTTGCACGTATTTCACGTCGGTGATGCCGAGGACACTCTTCAATTGCTCGGCGGGAACCTTCATTGGCCCGGGCGAATCGGCCTTGCCGGGCGCCGGTTGCGGAAATGCCGTGGAGGCCGCGGTGTGAAACGTCACCTTGCCTTCGACCTTCTGGAGGGTTTGGTGAATGTGTCCGTTCAGCACGGTGACTGAACCGAATTTCTTAAGGTAGGCGAGCGCCTGCGCGCTATCTTCGGTGCCCCATCCCCACTCAGGGTAGACAGACCACAACGGAATATGCGCGAACACGACGATGGGCGTGCTGGATTTCAAGTGCTTCACATCATCTTCGAGCCATTCCAGCTGATCGTGTCCAAGCGTGCCTAGCCCGCCCGCCTTGAGATTCATCACGTTCACCAGGCCAATGAAATGCACGCCCTTCTTATCAAAGCTGTACCAACCCGAACCCTTGGTCCCCTTCCCATAGCGATCAAGAAACTGCTTTCCGTCGTCGTTCAATACGTCGTGCTCGCCCGGTACGTAGAAAACATCCTGCGGCTTTGCCGCCTTCAGGATCTGATTCACCGTGTCGAACTCCTCCGGCTTCGATAGATGGCTGATATCTCCGGTGTGCAACATGAATTCCGGCGCCGTGGGAAGTGCATTGATCTTGTCGACTGCGGCCTTCAAGGTGGCGGCCACATCCGGATTCGCCGGCTTGTTAAATCCCATGTGGCTGTCGCTGATTTGCACGAAGCTCAGCTCGCCTTTCATGCCACCTTTGTCCATTTGTGAAAGGCGGCTCAAACTGTACGACTTCAAGATGCCGCCTTG
>DATLVQ010000529.1:0-4427 GCA_035577325.1 Bryobacteraceae bacterium
GTATGCATATCCGCGCCGGAACAGGATGTCCACATCCATTAGCCGGTAGCGCACGACTGCATAAGCCAGGCTCAGCGGAACCAGTACCAGGGAAAGCACCGCGCTCTTCATCAGCGGGGTGGGCACGAATCCGGCCACGTAAGGCAGGGCATAGAAAAGGGCGAACGGCATAATGCCGCAGAACGTCCCGTTGCGAAGCCATTTCAACTGCCGCCTAAGGATCGGGTCTTCCGCCTTCCGGTATTCAAGACTGAGGACGACTCCGCCCAAGACGTAGATTGCAGTGAGGAACGCCAGCCACAGGCGATCCAGCAGCCAGCGCAACTCGACCGGAGGGATCGAAATGCGCAACATCCCGGAGCTGGCCAGGACATATAGCCCGATCATTGACCCGGCAATGCAGTACAGCCCAAACGCCGGAATTCGGAAACGAAGCCAACGCCGCGGCTCAGGAAACGAAAGGCAGAAGTGGACGAAGATCGCTGGGGCCAGCATGCCGGCTACGACATTGCCCCAGTAAATGAGTTTGTCGAAGTTGTTCAACTTGCCGGTGTAATGGAAAGTGCAGAAGATGAACGAAACCAGGCAGAAAATGTAAAAGTGCTGTGCTTTGTATGCGGTACCGCGCTTTAGATAAACAAAGAGTCCAATCGCCAGGTAGGTCAGGCCGACGAAGTAAAGGTAAAAAACCGCTGGGTCGCTGGGGACCTCGCCCACGATCAGAGGCATCTTGACCTCTACACCGCCACGCCGGACTACGTAGACGGCATTGCTCCAGACGCCGATGCCCACCAGGATCTTGGAAACGTCGATAGCCTTTGCTACTGGACTCCCGCTGATGCTGACCAGGATGTCGCCCCTGCGCACGCCCGCATTGGCCGCCGACCGGTGGCTCGCCACGTCCAGCGCTTCGACGCCCGCCGTGCGGTCCACCCAGATCACACCGTCGTCGGGGAGGCGAAATCGGCTTTGTTGCTGAAAATTGATGACGGCAGACACACCGGCAGCGAGTGTCAGCAACGTCAGTATCGCTGTCGAGAGTTGGAACTTCAGTTCCTGAAACATGCCATCAACCCGGAACCCCCGGGAGACACTATCACCCTTAGGACCCCTTGGTCAGCACGTGGGCTGCCAGCCTTTGAAGCCTCTTTCTGAACACAGAATACTATATTTTTCTTGAGCTTAGTAAGGCTCATTTTCCGCGAATTCGGTTTTTGGGATAAATACACTCCGTGGAAGTGTAACAACAGGTTGTCAGGTTCCAGGTTTCAGCCAGATAGCAACTGTCCGCCGTTCGCCAAAACCGGGCACCTGATACCTAAAAGCTGTTTCTCTTTTTCATCCACGCGACGAACGAATCCGGAGCGGCCATTGTCGAGAGCCGACCTTGCCGCACCAGCGCCCAGTCGGCAAAGAGGCCGGATTCTTTGATCTCGTGCAGGGTCGCGGGCGGGTCAAGCCGGGAGACGAATTCGAGATCGATCACCGTGAGCTTAGGGTTTTTGGGATCGGGGCGGGGTTCCGAGACTACTTTGACCAGGCCGACCACCGCTGCGTCGCCGCCGCTGTGGTAGAGGAAGACGCGGTCGCCCGGGCGCATTTCGCTGATAGCGCGTAAAGCCTGTGGATTCTTCACGCCATCCCATACAGTCTTCTTTTCACGCTCGAATTGGTCGATGGAGTAGGTTTCGGGGTCGGTCTTGGCAAGGAAGTATTTCATAAGAATTGCCTCATATCCTACTGTTCTTCCTGGGGCAAACGCCAGAACAGCCAGGCGGCCACGATTGCCAGGAGCGCTGCGCTTACCAGCATGGGTGGGTAGCCATAGCGCGCGACTACGCCCCCTGAAAGGGTAGCCGCGAGCGTCTGGGCACCGAACAGCACAAGATAGTTTAGCGCCGATGCGCCGCTGCGCTGGCCGGGCAAGACGCGGTTCATCAGGGAGCTGTAAATTCCTGGCTCGCTCATGTACTGAAAGCTCATGTAGGAGGTGTAGAGTATTGCTGCCACAATCGCTACTTGCGCAGGTGCGAGCAGGGCCAGGGCGAGGGCTGTGGCCAGCTGCATGGCAGCCACACCGCGCGTCAAACCGAGGCGCCGGAGCACGACGGGCGCGCAAAAGATGGCAATCACCTGCGCG
Organism: Bryobacteraceae bacterium; assembly: GCA_035577325.1. GTDB lineage: Bacteria > Acidobacteriota > Terriglobia > Bryobacterales > Bryobacteraceae > QHXW01. Next base: position 2,141 of record DATLVQ010000529.1, read on the forward strand.
GCCTGAGCTAATGAGAAGACTAACCCGATGCGCTCCACCGGCATACGGAATTCGCGGGCAAAGTAGGCGTTGAACAGCGGATTGAAGGCCCCTGTCGCCAGGTTCCAGACGCCGATGGCCAGAAGAAAGCGGCGAATGAAGAGGCCGCGCGGATAACTCACTGTTTCGCGCGCGGGCTCGGACTCGATGCGCAGGCGGCGCAGGGGCCAGAGCGCGAGGGCGGTTGCGAGGCTGCCGGCGAGCATCACGAATTGCTTGGATTGGGCGGCGGAGGATCCAAGGCCTGCATCGGCAAACCAGCCGGGCAAATGACCGCCGAGTACAGCTGCGGCCATGCCGAGAGCGATGCCGGAACCGATGGTGAAGCTGTAGGCGGCGGGCCGGGCGCTTTCGGGGGTTACGGCGGCAACGGCGGGCGTGAGCACTACATTCCACAAGGAGAAGAGAGCACCACCAGCGAAGGCAGTGGCGAGTAGCGCGGGCTCGCCCGACACAACCGCCCGAAGGGCAAATGCGGCCGCCGTACCTGCGATTCCAACCACGAGGCTTCGTTTCAAGCCCCATCGATTGGCGACGCCGGCCGCGGGCAATACGCCCGCGAAGCATCCGGCGGTGAACGCGCTGGCAATTAAACCGAGGACGTTCTCGCGATAGCCGAGATCCAGCAAGTACAAGTTATAGAGCAGCGCAAACTGGTACATCCCCAGGAAATAAAGCAGGCTGCATCCGAGCAAGCGCCAGAACGGAGCGGGCAAGCGGGAGGTGCGGGATTTCCAGAGCAGGCCATGAGCGATCACCGGCGGCACAGCCCGGACGTGATACAACGCGCGGCCGATGACATGGCTGGCGTAGTTGACTGCGCCTCGTATCCGCAGCCGCCAGGTCAATTGATCATCCGGCACATAGGCGTTGGCGGCGGCGAGGGGCATGGTGGCCGGAAGCAGGCGGCGCACAAACAGGTGTGCGCGAGCGCCCGGTGAATCCAGCAGCTCGAATTGCAACCACAATTCGTCTTTATTGGGGTGGAACTGCGCCTCGAGCGGGGCGGCGGCATAGTGCTCGAACCATAGTTGAATGCCGGGGGCAAGTGCGTCCGCCGCTTCAGCGGCGAACGGCGCGAGACGGCATCCGAACCAGACCCTGGCCAAACGGAACGCAATAGCTTCGAGACGACGGAGCGCGGGCGGGTGCGTTTCGCTCCACGAATTCCAGAATGAATCGTCCGCCGCGTGCGTGTCGAGGAAGTACGCGATCTCGTAGACGTGATAAGGCCGCGGGGTGCCGCGAAACACGTGCCGCAGCAGGTGCAGCGCCGAATACGCAAGGCGGTCGGCACGGCCGAGAACGGGCAAACCGTCCTGATGGATGCGGCGCGCCCAGAAATCCTCAACGCCGGGAGCGGGGAAGCCTTCGGTGACCGGATCCCAGAAACGAAAATGCAGATCGATGCACGGCGGGATGCCGGGATCGTAGTAATCGCCATCCCACTGCCATCCGGTTTTGCGAATCATGGGCGGAACGTGGTCGGCCGGGAAGCGCGCCGAGCCCGCTACGGCTTCATAGCCGAGGGACTCGATGGTTTCGCGAGCGGGCACGAGCGACCCGGGCGGCGCAAAGAGATCTATGTCGTAGCCCACGCGGAGGTACGGGTCGGATACGAAATCCACCTCCTGCGCGAGGCCTTTTATCAGCAGGTGCTCGATACCGCGGGCGTTGAGCTGTTCGATGACTTCGACCAGCGCAGCGCGCAGTCGGCCGATGCGTTCAGTGTTATTGGCCAGGTCGCGCTCGATGCGTTCGCGGACCCAGGCGGGCAGATAGTCGCGGCATACCGTTCCGAGGATCAACGTCAGACCGGAACGGTCGGTGAAGGCGAGGGCGTTTTTCCACTCGGCATCGGAGAGCCGTTGCAGCAGTTCGGGAGACGGGGCGGAAAAGCGGAGTGCGGCGAGAACAGCCGCGACACCGCGAGGCAGCCGGCGGTTGGTTTCCCACGCCAGCGGCGCCGCAGAAGCCAGACAGGTATTACGCGTGCCGGCGACAGGCATGAACGCCTAGACCACTTTAGAAATCGTACCGCAGCGCGAGCTGGATGCGACGCGGGTCGCCGGTGGTCAGGATTCTGCCGAAGAATGGGCCGAAATCGGGGTTATCGCCCGGAATGCCAAAATTCGGATAGTTGAAGGCGTTGAAGAATTCGCCGCGGAATTCGACCGAGTGCCCTTCGCGCGGGTGGAAGCGGCGCGAGAGCGCGAGATCGAAAACGATATTTCCGGGACCGGGAATG
>DATLVQ010000530.1:0-14180 GCA_035577325.1 Bryobacteraceae bacterium
CACGCTATCGTGCCGTGGTTAAGACCAGGAAGGAGAAGAAATGAAGATCGACACTCAAATCCGCCATGTGACAAAACCGGGCGCGAACCTCTTTCTAGAACTGGGTTTTGCGCCGGACGAGGCCAAACGCCTACAGGCTGCGTCTCGCAAACAGATCAATGACACGCGCCTGCTGAAGCAGCAACTGATGGAAGAGCTGTCCGTCTGGATTGCGAAACATCACTTAAAGCAGGCCGCGGCCGCCGAGATTCTGATGGTCTCGCGCCCGCGTGTGTCCGACGTGGTGAACAAAAAGACGGCCAAATTCACCATCGATACCCTCGTGGAAATGCTCAGCCGCGTTGGGAAGCCGGTCAGGCTGGCGATCCTGTAATCAACACGTTACGGGCAGAGAGGTCGTTTGAAGCCATGGTTTTCGGGGAGCCACAACTTCCTGTTTCAACTGGAAGTGCCGCCCCCCAACGTGGTTTTTGAGATATTCGGCCAGATCGAGTTCTCTTGGATTCCTCGCCGAGAGCGAAGGTGAAAGTGTTTCGGATTTATCGATGCAAACTCCCGTCTCTCGCCCGTTCCGCCAAGTCATTGAACCAGATCTGACTGGGCCGTTTCGTAATTCTTGCCACTATGGTGCGAGTCTACTCGAATGGAGTGGCGCAAACCCGACTGGCCGCAGGCGTTGCTTCGATATCACCTCCACCAATGCGTGTTAACGCGATGAGAATGGCGCTCGCGAAATACGAGCATGAAACCAAGACGACGATGGTGAGATTCGAGTGCAACCGAGAGAATAGGAAGCCGGTGATCGCCGGTCCGAAAAATCCGCCTAGATTCCCGCTCGCGTTTATGAATCCAATGGAAGCTGCGCGCGTGGAACGGACACTGGCCAGGGTCGGCAAGAGCCACAAACCAGGCTGCCAAGAAAAGGCCGCGGCCGCCGTGAGTGAAAGCCACGCCAACGTGAGGGCCGGCGGCTGGTTTTGAATCGCGGTCAATCCAAACAGCGCGCCGGCGGCAAGCATCGGTAATACAGTGTGCTTTTTGGGCTCGCCGGTGCGGTCGCAGGAACGGCCCGCGAGCCAGGTGGCGAGCATGGCGAGCCCAAAAGGCAAGACGGACAGCGCATCGGCCCGCGCGGCGCCGGTGCGGGTTCCTTCTTTGAGCAGGCTCGGCAGCCAGAAAATGAATCCATAACCGGCAACATTCGCGAACCAAAACGCCGCCGATAGAAGCAGGATTTGCGGGTTCCAGATGGCGCGCCACCAAGGGGCCGCGTCGATGCGGGCCGCAACCTCGCGCTCCAGTTCACGGTTCAACGCATCGCGCTCGTCGTCTGCGAGCCATCCGGCTTCACGCGGCCGGTCCGTTAGATAGAACAGGCAGACGAATCCCAAGAGCACCGCGGGTACCCCCTGGAGAATAAAGAGCCATCGCCATGAGGAAATATGCAGCCAGTGAATGTGAAGAATGAGCGCGGACAATGGCCCGCCGAGCGCCAAAGCCGCGGGTCCCGCCAGCAGGAAACCGGCCATTGCTCGCGCACGATCCCGTTCGCGAAACCAATGCGTGAGGTAAACGATGATGCCGGGGAAGAACCCGGCTTCGGCGGCGCCCAGCAAAAAACGCGCTCCGTAAAACTGCGATGCTGTCTGGACGCAGCCAACCAGAGCGGTGCAAATTCCCCAGCTCACCAGAATGCGCGCAAACCAGCGCCGTGCGCTCCAGTGTTCCACGATAAGCGCGCCTGGAATCTCCAGCAGCAGGTATCCGATGAAAAAGACGCCGGCCCCGAAGCCATATACGGCTTCCGAGAAGTGCAGATCGGCGGCCATGGGAAGGCGCGCAAATGCTACGTTGGCGCGATCGAGATACGCCACGATATAGAGCAAAAAGAGAAACGGAAGGAGCCGGCGGGCAGTTTTACGGCGGGCGCGGCCCAGAACCGTCATGGCTGCATCGCTTTCCGAGATCATCTTTCCAAGTTGCACAAACGTGTTGGTATACCATAATAGGAACAATTCGGGAAGCGTTCCGAAATTGACAGCACCGGCAGCCGCGCGATTCCGATGTTCACGTTCCGCTCTAACAGAATCTTTTTTCGGCTGAGCGGTGTTCTTCTTGCCGGATTGGCCGCGGCGCAGGGGAGTTTCCAGCCGCCTGACTCGTCCGATCCCAAGAGCACGCGAGCACGAGGTTTGTTGGCGCGGATCAAGGTAAAGATGGCGGACAGCTTGTCGCGCCTGCCGAATTACATCTGTGTGCAGACCATCGAGCGCTCGCACCGCGGTGCTCGTAAAAAACCTTTCGATCGGCAGGATCTGGTGCGCCTGGGGTCGCGCTGGTCGAAGGGCGGGAACGGTTCGCATGGTCCGGCGCCCAGCGCATTGAGGAGACCGATCTAAGCAAACTCCTCGAAACCGGCGTTTTCGGCAGCGGCAATTTCGGTATCTTCGCGCGCGCCATTTTCCTGACGGATACTGCGCAGTTCGAGTATGCGGGAGAGAGGCAATTCGAAGGTCGCGCCGCCTTTCAATTCCGCTATCGAGTCTCCGCCGGCGCGAGTGATTACCGGATTCGCGTCAACCGGGAGGAGGCCGCCATTGTTATCACGGCGACTTCTGGGTGGATGCCCGCACACTGGACCTGTTGCGGCTGCAGGTCAAGGCAGACGATGTTCCAACCTTTCTGAATTTAGAACTCGCCGACAACGCCATCAACTATGCCCGCACCCAGATTGGCGGCGGGCATTTTCTGCTGCCGCAGACTTCCGAGGTTATAATGCGGGACCGCGATGGTAATGAGAACCGCAACCGCACTTCGTTTGGACAGTGCAGGCAGTTTAGCGGAGAATCTGTTCTCTCGTTCGGCGACCCGAATCTGGCCGCCGCGAAACAACCCGCCAGTGCCGCCGTTGGGCCGAAAGGCGAGATTGAACTGCCCAGTGAGTTCAGGGCGGCGGCAAAGTCTGGAAACTCCTCTCGACGCGGAAGAAACAGCGGTTGGCAATCCGGTATCGGTCCGGCTCAAAGACCCGGTGAAGCGCAATGGCAGGATCGTGGCGCCGAAGGGCTCTGTTATTCAGGGCCGTGTCACACGCGCCGAACACAGGAGCGATATTTTTCTATTCCGCCTGAGTTTCGAATCGCTCGACTTCGACACGGGCCACGCCGACCTGCGCGGGCGCGGGATCCGGTGCAGTGTGGCCGATGCGCTTGCGCCAAACTCGACGTTCCGAGGGGATACTGGGGAAAACACAATGGTATTTGCTTCGAACCGGCTTAAGTTCCCTCGCGGTTTTCCAGTTCTCACTCCAAAGTGAGGCTGGCAAAGTGGAGCCTGCGCAGGAAAGAGCTAAGCCTCTAAGTGAGGACCCTGCAACCATGCGGGCCGCGGCGCCTTCCGTCCGGCGTCCGGCGGTGGAATCGCCGGTGAACGCGGCAAACCCGCCGCCCCAGCCGGGAACTGTCTTGCGAATGGAAACCGTTGCGGTAGTCGTGGATGTAATCGTCACGGATCGCGGTTCCATAGAGCAAAAAGCGGTTGTCTTCAGCAGTCTAGCAGCGTCTTCGCTCGGCTTATCTTCATTTTCGGAATTCATTCCGGAAATGTATTGACACGCTGCCCGAATCGCGATATATAACAGAAACGCACCAGAGGACTACCTCGATCAGGCTCGATTCCTGATCCCGGATTGGAGGGAGATTACATGAGCCACGCAAGCTTCATGCCTGCCACCGCGCGAACTTTCTTTCTTTGCTTCGCTGTTTGCTTCCTGGTTGCCTTGCCGCTGTGCGGTCAAGAAGGCCGCGCGAGCATCAATGGCACGGTCACAGACCAGAGTGGGGCATTCATCGAAGGAGCCACGATTACGGCGCGCGAAACAGCCACAGGGCAGTCGCGCAGCGCGACATCGATCAGCAATGGAACCTACGGGCTTCCACTCCTGCCGGTGGGGACATACACGTTGACCTGCATGCACCCGGGATTCACGAGCCAGACCCGCTCCAACATCAATATCACCGTGGATCAGATGGCTACGTTGGATTTTTCGCTGTCGGTGGGCGAAGTGACCCAGTCCGTTGAAGTCTCAGGAGCAGCCGAGACGATCAACACCACCAACGGAGCTATCGGGCAAGTGATATCGCAAACGCCGATTGTCGAACTGCCGCTGAACGGCCGCAATCCAGCGACTTTGGTGATGCTGGCGCCCGGCGCGACCGATGGCCTTAAGACCGGCGTATTCACGCGCCAGACATTTACGACGTTTCCGAGCGAGGGCGGCGCGTCGGTGAGTGGAGGGAGGCAAGGCAGCACGTATTACATGCTGGACGGCGGCAACAACATGGATAACTATGGCAATCTCGCCATGGCCTTTCCGAATCCGGATGCAACTCAGGAATTCCAGGTAATCACAAACAATTTTGATGCCCAATACGGATTTTCACCCGGGGCGGTGGTGAGCATCGTAACGCGCTCGGGCACCAACACCTGGCACGGAGACGGCTTCGAGTTTCTGCGCAATGATGTGCTTAATGCGCGGGACTTCTTCGCGCACTCTCGAGATTCGCTCAAGCGAAATCAATTCGGCGGATCGGCGGGCGGCAAGATTATCAAGGACAAGTTATTCATTTTTGGCAATTATCAGGGTACGATCGAGCGTTATGTAGTGAACGGAGGTTCTGCCGCCGTCCCCAGCAACGCGATGCTGAATGGCGACTTCAGCGCCTATCTAAAGGGCACGACCACGAATGCTTGCGGCGCCGGCGGCCCTGCAAACCTGAACTTTGACGCGGGACAGGTGTTCGACCCGGACACGGCGCGCTTTCAAACATGCCCCGCGGGCAGCGCAAACGCCGGGCAGCAAGTCGTGGTGAAGACGCCATTTCCGGGTAATCAAATCCCGGTTTCCCGCTTCGACCCGATATCGCTGAAATTCGAGAGCATCCTGCCTCGCAGCAGCGATCCTTTCGGCGTGGCCACTCTTGCCGGACGTGCTGCCAACCAGGATTACAAAGAATTTACCGTCAAGCCGGACTGGTATCTCTCTCAAAACCATCACATCAGCGGGCGCGCGTTTTACGATCATTTCACACATCCGTTGTATACCGGCAACGGCAACGCGTTGCTGGCCGATCGCTCGTGGTCGGCGCCCTTTGAGAATTACGGCGGCAACTGGTTGTGGACGATCCGTCCCAATCTGCTCAACAATGTGATCATCTCCTACAACCGGCTGAACACGTTCAGCCAGGCCGGATTCAAGACCAAGGACAACAAACCGGTATGCTTCGCGTGCTTCGGCGTGAACGTAGCGGAGTATCCAACGACTGCTCCCGGAATCGATTTGCTCACGGTCGGACCCTGGAGTGAATTCGCACTGGCGCAGAATACAAACGCCATCAACCGCCACAATGTATCAATCGCCGACACCGTCAATTGGACGCACGGCAAGCATATGGTGGTCGCGGGCGTGAACGTGCTCAAGCAGTATTGGTTTGAGGGAACCGACTGGCTCGCCCTTCCGCTGATTTCATTCAACGGCCAGTTTACGGGTGTCGATTTTGCCGACTTCCTGCTCGGCAAGGCCAGCGAATTTGAGCAAGGCGCTGGAGAATTCAATGAGGTGAACGGTACGTCGTGGGCGGGCTTCGTGCAGGACACGATTCGCCTGAAACCGAATTTCACTCTCAACATCGGGGCCCGGTGGGAGCCGTTTTTCGCTTTCACCCCAACCAAAGGGCGCATTCCAGTGTTTGAGCCGGGCGTGCAGAGCACGCAATATCCCAACGCGCCGTTGGGCCTGGTGTATCCGGGCGACCGCGGCGTTCCGTCGAAGGGAACACCTAACGATATTCCGATTATCTCGCCACGTCTCTCGATTGCCTGGCAGCCGAAATTCCTGGGCAACACTTCGATCCGATCGGCATTCGGTATGTTCGCGTCGCCTTTTGAGATGTCGTTCTACAATCATGCCGCCGACTCCGCGCCTTTCTCGCCGACCTTCGATTTCACTCCGACCACGACCGGCGGCCCGGTTGTCCCAGGAGGAACGCCCATTCCGTTCGGAAATCCGTGGAGCGTGTTTGCTCCCACCGGAGGCACGAGTCCCTTTCCGCCCTTCGCATCACCCAACTACAAGCCGCCGAGCAGCGTCGGATTCATCCTGCCGGTATTCGTCCAGACCGCTTTCGCGCCCGATTTCAAGCTGGGTCGCGTGCAAACCTGGAACCTTTCCATCGAGCACCAGTTTGCAGGCAATATTGTGGCAAAAGTAGCTTACGTCGGAATGGAAGCGTTCCATTTGCCAAATCCTGTCGAGCGAAATCCCGGTATCTACAGTACAAACGCGAATGTAAACGGGCTACGCACTCTGCATCCGAACTTCGGCTCGATCCTGGAATACGATTCCTGGGTAACGGCTTCTCACAACGGACTTCAGTTAACGTTTGAAAAGAGGTTTTCGCGCGGCTTGCAATTCACATCGAACTTTACGTGGTCGAAGAGTATCGACTCGTCCTCATCCAGTTCGCTCGCCTTCAATGGGAGCATCCCCGATCCATTCAACCTGGAATTCAACCGGGGCATTTCGAACCTGAACTACCCGAGGATCTGGAATAATTTCTGGGTGTATCAACTCCCGACGATGAGCCAGTACAATCCGCTGGTCCGCGGCGCGCTGGGTGGTTGGCAATTCAGCGGCATCTGGCGCTTACAGTCGGGCGACCCCTTTTCGATTGCCGACGGCTCCGATCCTTCCCAGGCGCACATCTATGCCGACCGGGCCAATATTATTTCAGGGCAGTCATTGAACGTGCATCAGGGTTCGAAAAGCCAGTGGCTGAACCAGTACTTCAACACGGCGGCGTTCACACCGGCGACACCTGGTACGTTTGGGAACGCGCCACGGAACAACTTGCAAGGGCCTGGCGTCACTAACGCGGACCTAAGCATAGACAAGAGCTTCCCCTTTAAAGAACGGTACCGCCTGCAATTCCGCTGGGAGATGTTCAACGCTTTTAACCGGGCTACTTTCGACCTGCCGAACAGCAGCGTCACATCGGGCTCGTTTGGACGCATCACTTCCACCAAGGGATCTGGCGCGGGTTACGAACAGGGCCTCTTCGGTTACCCGCCGCGCGTGATGCAGGCCGCACTGAAGCTCTACTGGTAGCGGTGACCCTCGAGCGCCGGTGCGGGATTTGCCGGCGCTCGCTTCATCGCCTTACATCCGCCCGACATATAATCGTGGGGCGGCCCTGTCGGCCACGCCTCAGGTCGAGAATATACAATGCGTGCACGGTGGGTGTTTCCAGTCTTGGGCGTAGCGTCGATCCTCTGCTTCAGTAAGCTTTCCGATAACGTCACCTTCCGGCAGGCAACGCCCGACAAGACCGGCATCCGTTGGTCGCATGTGAACGCACGCTCCGCTCACCGCTACCTGCCTGAAACGATTCCACCCGGGGTCGCTATTTTCGACTACAACAACGACGGCTGGATGGACATCCTGTTCGTTAGCACGGGAGAATCCGAGTTCTTTCACCCCGACACGCCGCTCTACCCGGCGCTCTACCGCAACAATCGCGACGGCACGTTCACCGAAGTCACGGCCGCGGCCGGCCTTAAGGCAAACTTCTTCGGCATGGGTGTCGCGGTTGCCGACTACGACGGTGATGGCTATCAGGACGTGCTGCTTACAGGCTTCGGCAAATGCATCCTGTATCACAACAACGGCCACGGCACCTTCACCGACGTTACCGCGCAAAGTGGCATCAGTCCGCCGGGATGGTCGACGAGCGCGGTCTGGTTTGACTACAACAATGACGGGCGGCTGGATTTATTCGTGGCGCAGTTCGTCGATTACTCCAGCTTGAAGAGTTGTGGCAGCGCGAATGCTTATGGGGGCAAAGTGGAGGGCGGCCCCGAAACACAGATCTACTACTGCATTCCCCGAGTCTTCGACCCCATGCCAAGTCACTTGTATCGAAATGACGGCAATGGCCATTTCACCGACGTCAGCCAGGAAACCGGCATTTTGGAAAGCCTGGGGAAAGGCTTCGGCGTAGTAGCCACCGACATTAACAGTGATGGCTATATGGATCTGTTTCAAGCCAACGATACGGTTCCCAACTTTCTGTTCGTGAACCGGGGCGGCAAGAAATTCGAAGAGATCGGGCTGGCCTCGGGAGTCGGGTATAGCGAGGACGGCCTGGCTCGTTCCGGCATGGGCGTGGATGCCGCGGATTTCGATCAGGACGGGCGCCAGGACCTCTTCGTGGCCAATGTCGACCAGGAGACTTTTTCGATCTACCGCAACAATGGCGACGAGACCTTCACCGATCTCAGCCGCAGCCATGGTATTGCCGGTCCCACGCGCCTGTTGAGCGGGTGGGGTCTTCGATTTCTGGATTACGACAACGACGGCTTCGCGGACTTGATTCTGGCTAACGGCCACCCGGACGATCTGGTGGATCAGCGCATGAAGGGCGTCACATATACGGAGCCTCTGCTGCTCTTCCACAATGACGGGCACGGCAAAATGGTCCATGTTTCCGAGACCAGTGGCGACGTTTTTCGAGCGAAGTATGCGGCGCGCGGGTTAGCTGTCGGCGATCTGAATAACGATGGTTATCCCGACGTCGTGGTGGGAATCAACGGAGGGCCTCCGCTGGTCCTCTATAATAACGCCGAAAACAAAAATCATTGGATCGGACTCAGTCTTATTGGCAGCCAAGCAAATCCTGGGGCGATAGGCGCCACCATTCGCTGGAGCGCAGGCGGCGTCGTACGCTCACGACTTAAGACTTCGGGCGGGAGTTTTCTCTCCAGTCATGATTCACGAGAAGTCCTTGGCATCGGCCAGGCCGACCGAGCAGACTGGGTAGAGATTCAGTGGCCTAAACCCAGCTTGCGCACGGATCGTTTTGCGAATCTGGCCGTTGACAAATATGTAACCGTGATTGAGGGTAAAGGCGTGCGGTAATGCCAGCTGTCCTTCTATTGCTCGCTGCTCTGGCGCAGGGCACGATTCCGGTGGAGACACTGGCACGGCAGGCGCGGGACGATTTCGATGCGCGAAGGTACGCGCCGGCGCGGGATAAGCTGCGTCAGGCGATCAAGCGTTCTCCCTCAAACCCCGCGCTGTGGAGCCTATTGGGACTGACCGATGCCCAGCTCAACGACCTGGACGCCGCGATCGCGGATTTCCAGAAAACGCTGGCTCTTGCACCCGACGACGCGCAATCCCTCTTCAACCTCGGGTTGCTCTACGGCCGCCAGAATCAAACCGCCAAAGCCGTCGACGCATACCAGCGCGGGCTGAAGCTCGCACCCGATAACGCGGCGGCCATCCAGAATTATGCGCTCTTGTTGATGACGCAAGAGCGATTTCGCGCGGCCGCCGGACCTCTCGAGAAACTGCGCGACATGGAGGCTCGCAACCTTCCCGTGCGCTTCACTCTCATCGAGTGCTATGCGAAATCCGGAATGAAGAGCGAACTCGCCCAGGAGATCCAGGCCGTCCTTAAAATGCCCGGGCTGGCCTCGGCGGATTGCCTGCGACTAGCGAAGGTGCTGTTGGAAGCCCGGCAGCGTGAGGCGGCGGAACTCGTGCTCCAGCGCGCCGCCGCCATGTCACCCGAGTCCGCCGAGGCGCATTATGATCTCGGCCTTCTCCTGCTAGATAAGAGCCAGTTCGAAGATGCGACGCGGGAGTTGGGGCGTGCCTCGCAAATGGACCCGCAAGCGGCCTCCTATTCCTTGCGTCTGGCCGAAAGCCTGATCCTATGGAAGCACTTCGGAGCCGCGCTGGAGTTCCTGATGGCGGTGAAAGACCGGTTCGGGAACCTACCCGACTATGGTTACAAACTCGGCTTGTCGTACTACGGCTTGCATCAATTTCCACGCGCCATAGCGCAATTTGAACGGATCGCACGCGAGCAACCGGGGCTCGACACCGTACAATTTTTTCTGGGCAACTGCTATGGCGGAGTTGGCGACCTGGAAAAAGCCGAGTCTCACTACCGCCGCGCCATTCAGCTTCAGCCTCGGCATGCGCCGTATTACACCGCTCTGGCACAGGTGCTGCGCAAGATCAGCGACGAGAATACGGACGAGGCCATCACGAACCTCGAAAAAGCACTCTCGCTGGACGGCGCTGATATATCGACGAAGCAGGAATTGGGCCTCTGCTACATAAAAAAGGGTGACTACGCCAAGGCGCAAAGCTTACTCGAACAGGTCGTAGCCAAAGCGCCCGACCTTACGTCCGCTCATGTGGCGCTGGCACAAACTTACTATAAGCTGCGGAAGAAGACTGACGGCGATCGCGAGGGGGCGATCGTAGCGCGCCTACAGGCAGAGGAGCGGGCCAGGCAGTCCGCGCTGCGCGACGCCTCACCCCGGCCATAACCCCCGCCCATACCGTGGGCGCAAATAAGTGAGCGATTCGGAACATAGTTCGAAAAACGAAAAACCGAACTTTGCATTGACCAGCCCCCGGGTGGCCGGCCTGTGGGTACTCCCTCTGGCTGCGGAACAGCAAATGTTACGATATTGCCCATGGACCTGCGTATCCCGGTGGCGGCGATGTTCATTCTGCTGGGCGCTATATTGGCGCTGTACGGGCTGTTGGCGCCGGGAGATGTAGCGCCGGTCGATCTCGGTATCCATGTCAATCTGTTATGGGGAGCGCTAATGTGCGTATTCGGCGTGGGTTTGGGATCGCTCGCGTTGTATACGCGCTCGCGTAACTGACCATTGCCGGAATAGAAACCCTTCCGGTTGGAGGGGCGCGATTGCGTAGCCCGCAGTTTCCGTCTCATACTGTAAATATCATGCCTTTGCCTCGGGCGAAAGCGTCACCTGGCCGCAAGCCCACGACTCCGAATCGCGCTGCGCGCGATAAAAATTTCATTGCGTTGACAGACAAAGTTTTCGGTGTGCTCGAAGCTTTCAGCCAGAATCCCAAAGCGCCGATCACGCTCGAAGAGATCACGCAGTCGGTCGGATTGGCGAAAACCACTGTGCACCGGCTTCTGTACTCCATGAAGAAGATTGGCTATGTGGACCAGAACGAACAGTCGGGCAAATACATGCTGGCGGCAAAGTTCTTCGAACTCGGCCGGGCCATGTTGCCCTACCAGCGGGTTGCCGCGCTGGCGAGGCCGCTGCTTGAAAACTTGCGCATTCGCTGTGGCGAGTCAGTTCATGTGGGCGTGCTGGATAAGGGTCTGGTAACCTACATCGCGGTCCTCGAGAGCCAGAACCCGTACCGCTGCGCTGCTGTAATCGGCGAGGTAAACTACGCACATTCGACCGCGATCGGAAAGTGTCTGCTGGCGGAACTCTCCGAGCAGCAGGTTGAGGAAGTGATCCGCGAGCACGGCCTACCGAAACTGGCGCGCAACACGATCACGGCCGGTACCCAGTTGCTGGAGGAAATGCGGCGGGTGCGGGAAGAGGGCGTCGCTACCAATGTCGAAGAGAACATCGATGGCGTGATCTGCGTGGCCGCGCCCATTCGGGACCAAACGGGAGAAACCGTGGCAGCACTGAGCGTGTCCGGGCCAGCCATTCGCATGGAGATCATCCTCGACGGGGCGAAGCAGGAAGTGAAGCGCGTTGGGGCGCGCATCTCGGCCATGCTCGGCGCCCCTGGCGCGGACGACGGTTCCCGCGCGGTTGTCACCCTTCCAGGGCATCCGACCGCCGTGCAGTAAATCTCAGCGAAAAATAATATTCAGCGCGACGTAGCAGGCAGCCACCACGGCCGCAAGAAACGCCGGCGTTTTAAACCATGCCATTCTTATTCGGGGCGCGCTTCCATGGCCAAATACAAGCCCGGCCAGTTCGTGCTCCGGCTTGGCCTTAGTAAACAGGCTGACAACAAATGCCGTCGTCAAACCCGCTACGCCACCCCAAATGGCCAGATTCAGCGTAGCTGCCATCGGCGTCCGGTAGAAGATAATGCCCACTCGGTAGAGCACGTACTCGGTCACGCATCCCAGAACGCCTGCGACCATCCCAAAGAAGCCGCCCGCCGGAGTGACACCCTTCCAGAGCATCCCCAGGAAGAAAATGACGAAGAAAGGTGAGATGAACATAGCCCCAATGAGTTGCATATAATCCATCAGATTGTCGAACGCCAACAGAATATAAGCGGAACCGATACTGAGGGCCGTCCCCACGATGGTGGCCAACTTGGCGACGCGCAGGTAATGGTGGTCATTCCGGCCCGGTGCGAGGTAGGTTTGGTACAGATCGTATGTCCACACTGTATTAAAGGCGGTTACGTTTCCCGCCATGCCCGACATGAAACTCGCCATGAGCGCGGTGAATCCCAAACCGAGGAGGCCGTGGGGATAATATCGGGTCATCAGCGCGGGTAAGGCCAGGTTGAAGTTCCCTTCGAGAGATTTCGGCACGACCACCATGGCGATCATGCCGGGCACCGTCACCAGGGCCGGAAACAACATTTTGGGAAAGGCCGCGATCAGCGGTGTTTTCCGGGCGGACGAAAGATCTTTCGCCGCCAGCGCGCGCTGTACCAGCAAAAAATCCGTGCACCAATAAGACGGCCCCATCAGAAATCCCAGCGCTATCACGGCCACGTACCATTTGACGCCCAGAGGATTCTGGCTCGGATCGGCCAACACGGTCCACGTGTGCCCGTATTGCGCGGGGAGCTTTCCAAGCAGCGCCTGCCATCCCCCCACGTCGCGCAGGCCGAGATAAGTCAGGGGCAGGAAGCCAAACACAATCAGGAAGAACTGAAGCACTTCGTTGTAAATCGACGAACTCAGGCCACCGAGGAAGGTATAGGTGACGACGACCCCCGCGGCGAAGAACACGCTGAAATCGAACCTCCATCCGAGCATCTGCTGGCACACGATGGCCAGCGCGTACATGTTGATGCCCGACATTAGAGTGGTGACCAGGAGAAACGTGGAGGCGTTCAGCACATGGGAGCGCCAGTCGTATCTGCGCCGCAAATACTCGGGAACGCTGCGCACTTTGCTCGCATAGTAGAAGCGGACCATAAACACGCCGAGGCACAGCATTCCAGGAATGGCGCCGGTCCAGTACCAATGGTTGGTCATCATGCCGTACTTGGCGCCCATGGCGATCATGCCCACGATTTCGAGCGATCCCAAATTGGCGGCCATGAAGGAAAGGCCGGTGATCCAACTGGGAAGCGAGCGGCCGGCAAGCAAGTAATCCTCCGATGTGGCCATGCGATCTTTGAGCCAGTAGCCGATACCGAGCACAAAGAGGATATATGCCAGGAGTATCGCCAGATCGATCGGAGCAAGATGCATGAAAGCCGGTCCCTTTTTCCGCGGTTGAATCGGAACGGTATCGCAGTTCAAAGGGCCGTGTCAAATCCGCCGACTGTTTCGGAACGGGTTCCGAATCGTTGACAGCCCAGCTTGCGCGTGTTACCGTGACCGTTTCTCGCGGCGTGACCGGGAGGTCTCTGATGCGGCGCCTTCATTCGCTCTTGATCTTGTTTGCTTTGTTCTCTGCGTTGACGACGCCGCTATGCGGACAGTTTGCGGTGAACGACCTCGCGCATTTACGGAATCATGAATCCCAGCGCTCTTCGAGCTACGACCGGTCGGGCGGCAACGGCGACTATCATAGTTTGAAATCGGGCGCGACACTAACCTTGCTTGACGAGAAAGGCCCCGCCGAAATCCGGCATATTTGGATCACAATGGCCACGGGCGAGGCGTATCACTTGAAGAAAGTCGTGCTGCGGATGTACTGGGACGGGGAGCGCGAGCCTAGCGTGGAAGCGCCAATCGGAGACTTCTTTGGTTTGGGGCTTGGCACTTATACGGTGTATCAATCCGCGCTTCTGGCAGTGGCTCCCGAAAAGGCGCTCAATGCGTACTTCCCGATGCCCTTTTCGCGCCGTGGCCTGATTACGGTGACCAACCAAGGCTCGCAGGAGATCACCGATTTCTACTGGAATATCGATTGGGTGCGGCTTCCCTCGCTCTCCGCCGATACCGCGTATTTCCATGCGCAATACCGGCAATGCACGCCGTGCAAGGGATGGTACAAGGGAAACTTCTACAGCAACAATTTCGAGGAAGCGCGCCGCGACCCGCGCTGGAAGAACGTCAGCGGGGACGGCAATTACACGTGGCTAACCGCGCAAGGCGAAGGTCAGTTCGTGGGCG
>DATLVQ010000531.1:0-11345 GCA_035577325.1 Bryobacteraceae bacterium
TAGCCCGCTCCAGCTTGTATCCCATGCGCTCGAGAATGGGCGCGACTACGTTTTCCTCGCCGTCTTCATCGCAGCGCGTGCCCACGCCCAGCGCGATCACGGTATCGACCTGCTTCTCGACTTCCTGCACCAGCCGGATAACCTCTTCGGTGCGCTCCACCGGCACCTTGATTTCAAGTATCGCTGAAAGAATCTTCTCGTTTAGAATATCTTCGCGAACCGTGCCGGTCGCCACATCCGACATCAGCGATGTGACTGGATTTTTTTTCTCGAACGCCACGCCGGCTTTGGCCAGCGCCCAGGACATCTTCTGGATCTCATGAAACCAGACGCCCACGCCCGGCCGCCCAAACTCAATGGTGAAACCGACTTCGCCTTTCTGCACGCGCCCGCTGACGTCATTGGTTTTTACTTCTTCTGTGCCCCGGCCCTGTACGCCGGTCGATTCATGCGGCACGCGCGGATCGGAAAATGCGCGGCGCACCACGCGAGGCCACGCCAGGTCTTCGGGCGCGAACGCCGCCGTGGGGCAAACATCGGGTTCCGGATCGAAACGCAGCCGCACCAGTTGGAAAAGCTTACGCAGCGTGCGCACCAGCGTGGGGTTCAGGTGCTCCTGGCTCAGCCCATTGAAACAGGCATAGCATTCGACGCACTCATTGCGATCTACCGTGGCGCGCTTGATCACCGGATCGATGTAGATCGCGCCCATTGGGCACACGTAAGTGCAGTTTCCGCAGGCCACGCATTTGTCAGGATCGATTCTCATGGCTCAACTCTCGGCCGCTACGTGCTCCGCGAAAATCCTCTTTGTGGCATCGATGCCGCTAAACAAAATCGCGGCCGTGACGCACAACGCGGAAGCCACCACGAAGGGCACGTTCCATCCGTAATACCGCACCAAATACGCCAGCAGCGCGGGTGAGATCGCGCCTCCTATATTACCGCAGGTGTTCATCACCGCAGAAACCGAGCCTGCGTAATCGCCGCCGATATCGAGCGGAATCGCCCAGGAGACGCCAACCGTGGTTTCGAGACCGAAAACCGCGATGCACGTATACCATACAGAACCCGTCGGGCTGGCAGTAAACGTGGCCGGGAGAATTCCCGCAGCCGCCACCAGAAAACCGGCTACCGCGACACCCCGGCGCGCGCGCTTCAGATCGCCCGATCGCCGCGCCCAGCGGTCCGAAGACCATCCGCCCAGCAGATCGCCCGCCGTCCCGGCTAGTAGCGGCAAGCTGGCGTACATGCCCATGTGTGTGAGATCGAAGCCGCGATGCTCATTGAGATATTTCGGAAACCAGTCGAGGTAAACCGCAATGCAGTACGCGTAGCAGAAGTACATGGCCGAAAGCATCCACAGGGTGGAACTCGCCAGAATCCGTCGCCACGGTACGGATCGCGTTTTGCCCGAGCGAGCTCCGCCGACGGCAGCGACAATCAAGTTTCGCTCGGCTTCATTGACGCTCGTATGCTCTTGCGGGGTGTCGCGATAATACCAGTACCACAGCGCGGCCCAGAATAGTCCGATAAAGCCGAACACAAAAAACGGCGCGCGCCACCCGTATGCGGCCATCAGCATCACTACGAGCGTAGGCGTCAGGGCCGCTCCAAGTCGCGACCCCGCGTGTGTGATGCCTTGCGCGAAGCCGCGCTCGCCGGGCAAAATCCAGCGGGAAAGCGATCGCGTAGCGATCGGGAACGCTCCGGCCTCTCCCATCCCGAACAGAAACCGGAACGCCGCCATCGACGCCGCACTCCACGCAAGCGCCGTTGCCGACGTGAAGATCGACCACCAGGTCACGATCAACGCCAGCGCGCGCCTCGGGCCGATGCGGTCGCCGAGCCAGCCGCCGGGAATCTGAAACAGCGCGTAGCCCCAGCGGAACGAGCTGAGAATCCAGCCCACTGTGACCATCGAAAATCCAAGCTCTTTCTGGATGACCGGAACTGTTGAAGCGATGTTGACGCGGTCCATGTAAGTGATCAGATAGGCGGCGACTGTCAGCCCGAGCACCGCATGGCGGACATTTGTGGGGCGGTTGGCGCCGCGCGCAATCACTGCGCTGGTACCGTTGCGGGCTTGCCCTTTTCGATTACTCGGAAAACGAGGAATTTTGCCGGCTCGCTTGCGCTGGCGTTGCGAGAAACGGCGTGGAGGTGCAGCGGCGGCTCGTAGAATATCTCCCCGGGCTTATATACTTTCTCCGGACCGTCGTCGATTTTCGTTACGACGGCGCCTTCGAGAATATAGACGAAAGTGCAGCCGTTGTGGCGGTGCGCCTCCGATGTTCCACCGGGCAAGTACTCGAGCTGCTGCACCGTCACTTCGAGGTTGCGGCCGTCGAGCGCGGGTAGTTCCTGCGTCATAAGCGAGGTCCGCTTTAACTGCTCCTGCGGCGCCGCGCGTACGACTATCGCGTTGCCTAAAGGAAGGGCGGCGGCCGCTTTGAGGGCCTGGCGTCGGTTTATCATCGCTACACTGTATCACCGGCGGCAACAACCGCCATTTCAACTTTCTCCACGGGATAGCCCCGCTCACGCCATTCATTAAACCCTCCGGCGAGCGGACGGACGCGCTTGATTCCACGGCGATGCAAACGGAGCGCCGCACGGGCGCTCGAGGCTTCGTTAGGTCAAGTGCAGTAGAGAATAATGTCCCTGTCGCGCGGGATCTCCTGGTTTCGCGTCTCCAGCTCTGTGGGCGCCATGAGCAGCGCTCCCGGCAGCTTAATGCCGGTGCTTTCGACGTCCATTGGGCTGCGCAGGTCGACGATCATGACTTCCTCGCCCGCCTTGATCTTGCGCATCAGATCTTCCGGGTAGATGCGGGCGACACGCAGTTTGCGGAGAAATCGCTGCCGCTGCCAGATCTTCCATACCACGTAGCCGACCAGCAACGCCGCCAGGATCACGCCCAGCGATTTACCAAAGCCTAGTGCGTACATGGCGGCGTCTTCCAATTGCTCGCGAAAAATATAACCCACGCCACTGAAGGTCGCCACCCAAATCGCTGCACCTGCCGTGTCGGCCAGCAAGAAGCGCGCCAGTGGCATCCGGAACAGGCCCGCGAGCGGAGGCGCCGCCGTGCTCAAACCAGGCACGAACTTCGCGAACAGAAGTGAACCCGCACCGAAACGCGTGAACACGTTCTCGGTCCTCCGCACGCAGGAGTCCGGCTCGAGCGCCACCCGGCACAACAGGTTGAGTACCGAGTAGCCCCGCTTTCTGCCCAGCCAGTACCACAGGCAGTCGCCAACCAGCGAAGCTATGACACCCAGCGCAACCGCCGAGAGATAGGAAAGCCTGCCCGCGCCGGCCAGCGCTCCCATCGCGAGCAGAATTGGCGTAGCGGGGATCGGCAGACCGATCTGCTCGGCAAGCACGAAGGCAAACACCACGGAATATCCGTGACGCAGCAGGAAATCGACAAAATGGTGCATGGCGAGGAAACGAACCTGAGCACTGTCTATTTTACAGGGTCAGTGAGCGCCCCCCACAAGGCTTTTCGCGAACAGACGGCCTTCAAGCGCCGCCGCGCCCGGTCCGCCGAGCGCAAGTGCAACGCTTGCCGCGCTCATCACAAAAGCAAATTCGATGCCGGTAGGCATAAAAAATCCGCCGGCGAGGTGAACCTTGAGAATGGCGACCGCCATCTCGATGGCAAACAGGACCGACACCCAGCGCGTCAGAAGACCGAGAATGAGGGCGGCACCGCCGATCAATTCCAGCAGCGCCACAAACGGGCCGAGAATCCCCGGCATGGAAAATCCCATCTGCGTGAATGCCCCCTCCACTCCTTGGAACCCGTATACAAAAACCTTCTGGCAGCCATGCGCCAGAAAAACGATCCCGACCGCCAAGCGAAGTATCGCCATACCCCAATCTTTTTTTTCAGTCATAGTCCGTTCCTTTGGCCCGCGCGGCTCGTCTATGTTTTGATGTTGTGGCGCGCCGGGCCGATCCATGTGATTTCAAACTGAACCTCGCGGTTTGTCAACTCCGGCGGCAGGTTCGCCACCCGCGAACCAGCGAGTTCGCGAACCAGCGTGTTAATGTCGGATTGACAAGGATGGGATCGCCCGGTGCCATTGGTTTCGAGGAAGCGGATGCGCATCTGAAAGGCCCCGGAGCAACTGGCGGCGGCCGAGGCCAGTTCGTCGTCCTCCTCGTTGCGGCGGTCATTTTCCTCGGATGCGTCGTCAGCCCACCTGCGCTGATGGACGACATGGACGCCACGCAGGCGCAAATCGCCCGCACCATGCTGGACACGGGCGACTGGGTGACGGCGCGGATCAATGGCGTCATTTATCTTGAAAAACCCCCTCTCAAGTACTGGCTCATCGCGCTTTCGTTCCGTATCTTCGGCGTGCACGACTGGGCGGCGCGCATTCCTACGGCGCTTGCGGCCGTGCTGCTGGGTTGGGTAACGGCGCTGTTCGGCACCTGGGCTTTCGACGCGCGCGCCGGAACCTACGCGGGTTTGTGCCTCGCCACCTGCGCCGGTCTGTTCCTGTTTACACGTGTCCTTCTGCCGGACGTGATGCTGACCCTGACGATCACAGTGGCGCTCTGGGCGCTCCTGCGCGCTTTGGACACCGCCGAATTGCATCCCCGCCGGTGGGCGATGCTGATGTGGGCCGCGCTCGGAACGGGGCTTTTGCTAAAAGGCTTGATCGCCATCGTGTTCCCAGTCGCTGCCGGCGTTCTATTTCTATTGATCACGCGCCAGCTTTTTCTTCGAAAGACGTGGCATTTGATGCATCCCGTCGCCGGTATGGTGCTGTTCTTGGCCATTGCCCTGCCCTGGCATGTGCTCGCCACCATACGCAATCCGCCGCATTTCGATTTCACGCTGCATAGCGAGCGCGGCTCTTATCACGGATTCTTCTGGTTCTACTTCATCAACGAACACCTGTTGCGCTACCTGGGCCGCCGTTATCCGCGCGACTACAACACGGTCCCGCGCCTTTATTTCTGGCTGTTCCATCTGATCTGGCTTTTCCCCTGGAGCGTCTATCTTCCCGCAGTGGCAAAGCTGAACTTCAAGCCAGCTGATCGCGCCGGCCGCACGCGGTTGCTCGCGTTCTGTTGGATTGGCTTCATCCTGCTGTTTTTCTCGTTCTCCACCACGCAGGAATACTATTCGATGCCTTGCTACCCGGCGCTGGCATTGCTAATTGGCTGCGCTCTGACATCGGAAGACCGGCTACTCCTTTTCGGCACGCGGGCGGCCGCCGTCGTCGCGACGCTCTGCTTCTCCGCGATCGCCATTATTCTGTGGCTGGTGCGCGCGGTGCCTACGCCGGGTGATATTTCGGTCGCTCTCAACGAGAATCCCGATATCTACACCGTCTACACACTTTCGCTGGGCCACATGGGCGATCTGACGCTAAGGGCCTTTGCCTACTTGCGCCTGCCGCTGGCGCTGGCGGGTCTCGGGCTGCTGATCGGCGCAGCCGGCGCATGGAAATTTCCAGGCCGCCGCGCCGTCCCGGTCCTCGTATTGATGATGGTCCTATTCTTCCATGCCGCGCGGCTGGCGCTCGTGACTTTCGATCCTTACCTCGGATCGCGCCCGCTGGCCGACGCGCTCAACCGCTCGCCTGAAGGCCAGCTGATAGTCGACGATCAATACTATGCCTTTTCCTCGCTCATGTTTTACTCGAATCGCCGCGCGCTGCTGTTGAACGGGCGCGTTAATAACATCGAGTACGGCTCCTACGCGCCCAGCGCACCTGATGTCTTCCTCGACGACCAGCAGTTCGCGCGCTTATGGTCGCAGGCGGAGCGCTACTACCTGGTGGCCGAGCGTCCGGCGGTGTCGCGGTTCGAAAAGCTGGTAGGAAAACCGGCTCTGCACGTCGTCGTTGAAAGCGGCGGGAAGTTCTTGTTCACAAACCGATGACGCCGATTAGTTTCAGACCGCTAACGGCTTTCTTTATTTGAAAACGGCTGAGGCGCTATTTTCCCAAAACCTGGAAATCGTCAAAGTAGGTCACACTGTCGGCTTTTGTCCATAGGCCGACCTTGCCCGCTTGCGTAAAGGTGGAATCTTCGGACTCGAAGACCTTGCGGTGATCGAAATAAACCTCGAACCGCGATTTCTTGAAACTGATCTTGAGGACATTCCAGGTGCGCGGCGGTATCCGGTGGTGGACGCCATGGGTTTCGCGCGGCTTGCCTTTAGGCGCAATCGACACCTTATTCCCTCCTTCGACACGGTACATCACGATGTTGTTTTCCAAAGCATTGGCGCGCACCAGATAATAGTTGTCGGGATCGCGATAACGCCACACCAAACCTGCCGCCTGATCCGTTTTGCCGGCTATTGTCTTAAACTTCACGCTAACCTCGCCGTCGCGGCAATTGACGGTGTTCAAAATCGCCATAGGAAAGCGCGTATCGGTGCGGTCCGCTGAAAGTTGGGCCAGCACGTTGGGCTTGCTCGGCGCGCTGGCGTCGTGCCGGACCTCCCATTTGGGAGCTTCGCCCGTGTGCGTCATCGCCACAGTCCAGCCAGCCGGCATCGAGCCCTGCGGAGCCGAATCGAACCGGATCGTCTCCGCCCCCGTCATCGAGGCCAGCCCCCATCCGGCCAGCCAAAAGGCCATGCTCAATCGCATACGTAGAGTGACGCTACTTTCGCTACTTCGGTTTTAGCACTACTGGCGGCCGAATGCCGAGGCGTGCGAATAAAAACGGTTATCTTTCGCCTGATAACCATTGAGCTTAGTTCAGGTTTTGGTGTATGTTATAGCCGCATGAAATGGCTGTTTCTTCTCGCCGCGTTCCCTCTGGCGGCGGCCCCCCTTCGAATTTACGTTACCAACAGCGCCGGTGACAACGTGACCATCATCGACCCGCGTACCAACCAGGTCGCTGGCGAGATCAAGGTTTCGAAGAACCCCCACGGCATCGTGCCATCGCCGGACGGCAAGCGGTTCTATGTGAGCAGTGAAACTGAAAACGTACTCGACGTCATAGATCGCACTAGCTTTCGTATGATCCGCCGCGTGCCGATTGGCGAGCGGCCGAACAATGTCGCCATCACACCGGACGGGCGGCGCGTCTATATCTGCATTCGAGGCCAGTCCTGGGTGGACATCGTAGATACCGCTTCGCTCGAGCGGATCAAAAGCGTTCCAGTCGGCAAGGCGCCCCATAACATCTACTGCACGCCTGACGGCAAATGGATGCTGGCCACATCTCTGGGTGAAAAGAAACTCACCGCGATCAACATCCGTACCGAATCGCCTGAATTCGAAATTCCGGTCGGTGGCGTGCCCCGGCCTGTGGCCATCGAGCCCGGCCCAGATGGCGGGCCCGCTCGCCTTTTCGTCCAGCTTTCGGACCTGCACGGTTTCGCCGTGGTGGACTTTGCTCGGCGCCGCGTGACCAGCCAGGTTCTGCTGCCGGACGCACCAGCCGATGCCAAGCCATTAATCGCGAACACCTTCTCGCATGGAATCGGGCGGAGCCCTGATGGAAAAACCCTGTGGGTTACGAGCCTCTTGGATAATTCCGTGTCCGTATTCTCGCTACCCGATTTGAAGCGACAGGCCACCATCCCGGTCGGGAATGGGCCCGACTGGCTCACTTTTACGCCTGACAGCCGAGTGTGCTACGTCTCCAACGCCGGATCGGACTCAGTCTCCGCCATCGACATGGCGCTGCTGACGGAGCTGACGCGCATCCCCGTCGGCAAGGTCCCGAAACGCCTCATCGCAGCCGATTAAGTTCGCAGCCCCGGAACGCCAGCGCGCCCCGGCTCGGGTGAAATCGCGCTTGACAAAGGTGTATCGTGGGCATAATTTCACTGGAGCACGGCTGCCAGGGGAGCATCCGGGCAAAGAGGGGGGTCCATGTCGACCGCAAAGCGTTGCTTCGCAGTCCCGCTGTGTTTGCTCGTGTTGTTCGTATGCGCTCATGGTCAAACGCCCACGGGAGAGGTGAGCGGAACGGTTTTTGATGAATCTGGGGCGCTGTTACCGAACGCCGCCATCGCTGTCGTGAATATGGCAACGGGTTTGACGCGCCAGTTGAAGTCAGACTCAATGGGCGTCTTTAGCACCGCCGCGCTGCCTCCCGGACGATACGAGGTTCGCGCGAAAGGCGAGGGTTTCCGCGCGCTGGTCCGGCAAGCCACTGTCGAAGCGGGTACGACAACCACGGTGGATCTGCACATGCAAGTGGGCCAATTACAGGACACCGTCACCGTCGAATCGGCAACCGCGCAGATCGCCTACGAGAGCCACGCCATCGAAGGCGTTATCACGCGCCAGCAGATTCAGGATCTTCCTCTGAACGGCCGCAGTTTTGTCCAACTGGCGGCGCTCGAGCCGGGCGTCAGCGTATCGCCGGGCACAACGTCGCAATACAACGCTCTGTTTACTGTTTCGATTCTGGGCGGTGATTCCGGCCGGACCGCCATCAATGTGGATGGTGGCACCATCCGCAACGAAATCGAAGGCGACACGCAGATGAACTTCTCCCAGGAGATGGTGCAGGAGTTCCAGGTGTCTTCGGCCAACTTCGATCTTTCGACTGACATTACCAGCGTCGGATCGATCAACGTAGTCACGCGCCAGGGCGGAAACGATTTTCACGGCAGCGGCTATTTCTTTTTCCGCGACCACAATATGGCGGCGTACCCGGCGCTCAATCGCAGTCCGTTGTACCGAATCCGTTTTTCGCGCGGCGCAATCCGGGCTTCTGGATCGGCGGTCCGATCAAGAAGGACAAGCTATTCTTCTTTTTCAATTATGAGTACATGAATCAGGCGCAATTGTTCACCGTTCAGCCGGACCTGCCGTCGATTGCCGGCCTCGGAGGGAATTTTGGCAGCCCTTACAAGGGCAAGAACCTCAGCACGCGGTTCGATTATCGCCTGACGCCGAATCACACCATGTATGCGCGGTACTCGCATGACGGCAATCACGGCTTCGGACCGAGCGGCGGTGCTACCCTGCCCTCCAACTGGCTGCGTAACACCAACTGGAGCGACCAGACGGTATTCGATCTGACCAGCTCATTTCCTCCGTCTTTGGTCAACGATTTTCATTTCGGCTATACCTATTGGCAAAACCGCAATCTGTTTCCGCGGCCCCAGGACTGCCCGGGATGCATCGGCCTTGGCTTTCCCGATCTCACCATGATCGGCTCCAACAACTTTGAGATCGGCAACACCTCGAACGCCACACAAGGTCGCGATTTGCGCCGTTACACGTTCCAGGACAGCCTGACCTGGCAAAAGGGCACACATCGTTTTCGCTTCGGAACCGAGCTCGAGCGCGCGCCAGGCACCGGCTTCTGGGGTTACTGCGATCCGGCATGCGGGGTGATTTTTTCGCCCGAGTTCGTCGCCAGCGTGATTCCAGCGCCGTACCTGCCGCTTTTCAACTTGCCGACCACTATCACCTCTAACGCCGACCTGCTGCGCCTCCCCATCGCCGGGACTCAAGTCGGGCTGGGCGACCCAAGCCAGCCGCCCCCGTACAACGTGAAGAACGCTAAAGTGAACGATCGCTATCGCCTCTATTTCCAGGACACATGGAAACTGCGGCCAAACTTCACAATCAACTATGGACTAGCCTGGCAATATGAAAGCACGCTGTTCAACTTTGACCTGACCAAGCCCCAGTTTCTCGCGCCTCTTTATGGCAGCGACTTA
The DNA here is from genome assembly GCA_035577325.1 of Bryobacteraceae bacterium. Classification (GTDB taxonomy): domain Bacteria; phylum Acidobacteriota; class Terriglobia; order Bryobacterales; family Bryobacteraceae; genus QHXW01. The sequence continues at coordinate 9,677 of DATLVQ010000531.1, forward strand.
AGCCCGACTAAGAACAATCCTCATAACTTCTCGCCGGCCCTGGGCTTCGCCTGGAACGTGGGCAGCGACAACAAGACGGTGATTCGCGGTGGCGCGGGGATCTATTACGACACCGAGCAGCTGTGGATGCGCCTCGAGGAACGTTCTTATCTCGGCCCCGTCGGCAACGGGCGCATTCTGTACCCGTCCACTGGCTTCGTGAACATTTATCCGGGGATTATTGATTTCAGTACTGGAGGACAGCCGATAGCTGTCGGCGATCCGCTGCAAAACGGTCTAACCACGATGACGCTCGGCCAATACCTGGATCTACAGAAGCAGGAAGCGCCCGCCGTACTGGCCAAGCTGAATCCCTCCAACAGCCTGGACATCCGGAACATCCAACTCGCCAAGAGCGCCGTGCATCTGTACCCCCGCAACTACCCAGTCCAGCGCAGCTACCAGACTTCCATCGGCATCCAGCGCGAGGTAATGCATGACCTCGTCATCACGGCCGACTATGTGCGCCGCGTATTCACTCACACCAATATCGGCGATATCGATTACAACCACTACAACCGGTTCATCAATGGTGTGCAGACGCCCGTGATCCCGATCTGCCAGGGGGCACAAGCCAACGACCCCAATGCCAATTGTTCCACCGGCCCGATCACTTTCTGGACTCCCGGCGGTCGCGGTACTTACGACGCGCTGCTGGTAAAGGTCAACAAGCGGCTTTCTCACCGCGTGCAGGGCATCGTGTCCTACGCGTTACAGGCGCAGAACGGGCTAAATGGCATCTATAACAACGACAACTGGTTCTCTAGCTACGGGCCGCAGGGTGCGCGCCAGATGCTGACCATCTCGGGCATCGGCGATCTGCCATGGGGTCTCCAGCTTGGCCTGATTTCTACTTTTTCAGGCGTGGGCCCCTGGATGCCGAACATAGCCGGCGTGGACTTGACCGGCAGCGGCATCGCGACCACTCCTATTCCGGGGATCCCGTACAACGGCTTTAACCGCGGCTATGGAAAGGACGACCTGGCGAAGGCCGTGGCTGCCTGGAATGCGAAATATCCCGCTGGTTCAGTGGACGCACGCGGCCAAGCCATCCCGCAGCTAGTCCTTCCGCCGCATTATTCATTGGGGCACGCCTTCAATTCGCAGGATATGCGGCTTACCAAAAACTTCACATTCCGCGAGCGCTACAAAGTCTCGGTATTCGGCGAAATGTTCAACGTATTCAACATCGCCAATCTAGGCGGGTACAGCGGCAGTATCGACACCGTAGCGCCGGCGGGCACGCCTCAGATGTTTGCTTTCGGCCAGCCCACCAATCGAGCCGGACAAGTGTTCGGATCGGGAGGCCCGCGCGCGGTGCAGGTGGGCACACGCTTCCAATTCTAAAGCGCGTTCGCCGGCGCTTTACTGAACGGCAAGCGTTAGGTCAGCCTGGCTCTTGAACCCGTCCACGTCGAGCAAGATCGGCACGTCAGGCCCGGTTGCGATTCCAATGGGAATCCGCGCGTTCACTTGCAATACCCCGGCGACCAGATCTGGAGCCGCTCCGGCGTATTGCACCTCGGCCTGTACGCCACCGATCCACACCGCGACCTTACCGATGGGTTTCGGCAGTACGGCGGCTGAAGTAATGCTGCCGTCTGACGGACGCGGTTTAACCTGCCCTTCA
>DATLVQ010000532.1:0-17588 GCA_035577325.1 Bryobacteraceae bacterium
GTGACCGGCTCGAACGACTACGCGCCCACCGCAAATTCCGACCTTGTGATCGTGACAGCGGGCTTTCCCCGCAAGCCCGGGATGAGCCGCGACGATCTGCTGCTGGCGAATTTCGACGTCGTGCGCACCGCCACCGAGCAATGCGTCAAGTATTCGCCGAACTGCATTCTGGTCATTGTGACCAACCCGCTCGACGCCATGTGCCAAGCGGCGTTGATGGTTTCCAAGTTCCCCAAGCACCGAGTGGTCGGCATGGCCGGCGTGCTGGATTCGGCGCGTTTCCGCACGTTCATCGCTCAGGAGCTCAAGGTTTCAGTCGAGAACGTGACGGCGGTCGTCATGGGCGGCCACGGCGACACCATGGTGCCCTTGGTGCGGTTGAGCAACGTGTCCGGCATTCCATTGACCGAGTTGATGGACGCGGCCACACTCCAGCGGGTGGTCGAGCGCACGCAGAACGGCGGCGCCGAAATCGTGAAATATCTCAAGACCGGCAGCGCCTACTACGCGCCATCCGCCGCGGCGGTCGAAATGGCCGAATCGATTCTCAAAGACAAGAACAAAGTCCTGCCCTGCGCCGCATACCTGGAAGGCGAGTACGGCATCAACGGCCTGTTCGTCGGCGTGCCCGTGAAATTGTGCGCCCGCGGTATCGAGCAGATCTACCAGATCAACCTAACGCCTGAAGAGCAAGCCATGTTGAACAAGAGCGCCGCCGCCGTGAAGGAACTCGTGGATGTGATCAAGACCAAGATGTAACGGGTTTCGAGGATCGCTGGTAAAGCGGACCGGATCGGCGTTGCATCGCGGAGCCAGCAAGGCGCCCTGAGAGAATTCTTCTTGGCCCAAAGAATGTTCCGGCCCGTCGGGCTTACTCCTCGTGGTATGTTACGCTCCGCCGTTGGTCCAACGGCGCATTACATCTGGGCCTAGCGGCCGAATCGAACGCCTCAAGCAGCGCTATTCTCTGATCTTGACGCGCTCCGGCTACCCCCAAAGGATTTTATTGGCCGGCATTTTCAGTACCAAGAACCAAGTTAATGAAAACATTTCTGGATCCGTTGAAAGAACTCGACCTCATGGGCGCAATCCTCAAGTTCGCCAGATTCCGAGTGTGCCGGAGCGTTTTGGGAACTGATGAGTGCGCGCTCACCAGATGTAATCTTTCGCAATCTCCCGCTTGTCGTACCCGTCCAGCACGTGCACAACGCGCACTTTTTTCAGCGTGACTGGCGATAGCTGGCCTATGGGGATGTAAACGATGGTGCGTCCGAAGCGCGCGGCGATGTTGCGGAAAACCGAGCGCGGCGGCTTCGCGGCCACGTACACCACATACTTCTGGAGCGAGTAGTCGAGCCCGGCCAGCAGCAGCCGCTCCGGCTTGTTTTCGGCGAAGTCGTAATCGGGGTCCTGCCAGACGTCGAACATGCGCCGCGCCGGCAGACTCATGAGGAACCCGCCGTATTCGCCACGGCCTATGCCCGGGCCCACCAGGTTGTCGAACGGATAGGTGGAATAGAACGCCATGTCGGATTCGTTCTGGTGCTCGCCCAACCACGTGGTCATGTAGGAGTAGCGGTCGTCGCGGTCTTCATCGAAAATCACGATCACGGCGCCCACCTCGCCGTGGAGTTTTTGGAAATTGCGGACGTAGATGCGGCCGTCGTGCCAGTTGCGAATCGTTTCGCGGATATCGATGCCATCCAGGAGTGACGTGGTGAACGGCTCGCTGCGCGAGCGCTCCTCAGACAGAATGCTCTTGCCCTTTTTTTTGAGAAAACGACCGTAGTCTTCGATGACCAGATCCTCTGGCGGATAGGAGCAGATGCTCGCCCCATTGAGCTGGCTGGCCCACTCGCCGGGCGTTTTCTCTTTCTTTCGCTGCTTGAGGCCAACCGGCCGCAAGCGGCGTTTCTTACTCGGCAGGCGCCGGCGCAGACGCATCCGCTTCGTATCGAGCCAGACCTCTTCGCCCGAAATCTTGACGGTCATCAGATCCGTCGCGATTTTCTGCGCGGGATAACGGTTGGCGGCTTCCCAAACCTCCCAGCCGTAGTTGTCATCCACGATCGAGCGCGCGGCGACAGTGATGTCGAAGATGCGCGCCGCGAGTTCCTGGTTCACAAGAGCGAGATTGCGCGTATAGCGTCCTAGAATCCGCCGCTGCCAGTGCGCCACGCGCTCGCCGGTGTTGGTTTCGTACGTCTTTTCCGCTTCTCGAAACACGGCGAATTGCACGTGACGCCGCTCCACTGCATGGACATCGTCCATCTTGGCGCGGAACTGCTCGTAGCGGTCCTGCAAGTACGGATACTCGATGGTGATTTCCGCCAGACACTCGGGATGCGGGTTGAGAACCTGCACGCCGTGCCGCCGGAGACGCGCCATGGGCTGCGCCTGTGGCGATTCCATGGCATCCAGCACCGGATCGAGCAGATTGAGCGAGATCACCACCATCACGCGGGCCAGCGGATCGCATCCTTGCAACTTCCATGCGATGCCAGAAGCGTGCGCGGCAATCTGCTCCGAACGCGCCTGCGGCCACAGCCGGTAAGCTTCCACGTATTTCTCGAGCGGAATATGACCGAGCGCATAGCTATCGGGGTATTGATCCGGCAAGTGCGGCCGCTCGCCGGCATCGGGATCGGCGAACACGATCTCCGCGCCGATCTCGCGGCCTGAGCGAATGGCCTCGGTGAACGGATCGGCTGGCTCGACGGGCACGTAAACCGCGCGGTCTTCCTCCTGCTCGTCGTTGTAGAGGATGACTGACATCTCCGGCAGCCGCTCGACCGCGCGCAGATAAGCGTCGCGCAAGGTGGCGGGCAGCTCAATGGCAATCACTTGCGGCTTGTCGCGCAATATCGCGCGCCGCACCTCGATGGCGAACTCGAGTTTTCCCGGAACCACCGGGAAGTATGTGAACCGTCCGCGCTGGAGGCTGCCCGGATCAGGTAACGATGGGTCGAGGTCTTCGGGCATAGCGCAGGGCTTCTTCGCCGAGCGTTTCCACGATCGCGGTCTCGAGCGCGGCCGTCTCGTGGCTGCGATCGGTGGCCAGGCTTTTCAGCTTAATGGCGAAACGGCCGATGTTGATGCCGTCGCGCACCGTGTAGCGCTCGTCGGCGGCGTGCGCCTGTTGCAGGAATTCGGTCACGTAGGTGAGGATGCGATCTTCGGCGAACGGCAGATTCTCCTTGAGGATCTGATACTCTTCGTCGCGCTCCGGGAAGTCGATGAAAATCTGCGGCTGCAGGCGCGAGTGGATATATTCGGGGAGCTCGAAGGTGGATGCGTCGTCGTTCATCGTGGTGACAAGCCGGAATTGAGGGTGCGCCTTGATCTTAAGACCGGCCACAATGGACTCAACGTATCGCCGGTTGTCGAGCAGCGGCGCCAGCGACGCCCAGCTCTTCTCGCTCATGCGGTTGCCTTCGTCCAGAATGACGATGCCGCCGCGCAGCATGGCCGTCACCAGGGGCGACGCCACATACCGCAGTTGCCCTTCGCCTTCGATAACGGGCGTGATGAGCAGATCTTCGGGGCGAGTATCGAGCGTAGCCTGCAGGATGTAAACCTCGCGCCCCATGCGCTTGGCGGCGGCATAGGCCAGCGTGGTTTTACCCACGCCCGGCTTGCCGAGCAGCCGGGGATTCATCGGCAGGTCCTGGTCGTTCACCACCAGCCAGGCGGCCAGCAGCTGGCGCATCAACTCTTCCTGCCCGACCCAGCGCACCGGCAGCTCGTCCGGATGGGCGAGGTGCAGCGTGACGCCTTCTATCTCGACCGTCATACCATCAGTGTCTTACGAAACCGGCCGGAACGGAACTGCGTTTTGTCCTTTGAAACGCTTAGATTATTGCTCGCCAACGCGATCGCCGATCAACTGGGCGCGCATGAAATTGTCCACATCGTCCTGCTGGCTGGGCGCTAAAGCGTTATAGGCCTGCACAGAGGCTACCGAATGCGAAAAAACCGGCATCATCATGGATAGCCAGGTTGTATTGCAGCGGGGCGCTCACGGGGTTGTTGAATTGCCCCCACAATTGGGCGGTTCCGTTTGCCGGAATAGCCTGGGTGATGTGCCAGAACGCACCCTGGCGGAAAGTGCCATCCGCGCGGCTCCCGCGTTGAAAGCCGTCATGCCTGGCGTCATCGGTCCCGTGAGCGAGTTGGGCAACTATGCCGAAGCCGGCAGTACGAGGAGGGCAGATGACATCAATGCACCGAGGTATGTCGGGATGCGCATGAGCACCTCCCTCTCAGGAAACGGTCCTGAAACGTGCTTATCATGCGCTCTCACCCGAGCGGGCAGATGTTAAAACTGGTTTGGATTCTGGTCAGGCCGCCTCAGGTCCTTCGTACGGAAACCGGTGGATCTCCTTGATGCATTCAGCCAGCGCGTCGAGCAGGGTGCGCCCCCATCCGCTCGGCGTAAAGGGCGCGACTGTCTGGTTCGTTTGCTTGTCGGCCTGTGCAAAGAAGGACATTTCGGGATCGCGCGGCTTCACATATTCCCAAACGGTGATGCGGAACTCGACTTCACCCAATCCGCAGGGCTTCTTCATGGAATAGAAATGCAGTTCCGCCAGGTTGTCGCTGGGTTTCTGTTGGGCGAAGCCCCACTCTTTCATGAACGCTCTCCTGTCGTTGCGCGCGTCCGCCGCTCAGGCAGGCAATCGTGTACACCGGAGCCTCCTTCGGCGGCGCACTTCTAATCAGCCGCTATGGATTCTTCACGCAGCGGAAGCCGATGTTCTTGGCGTGATAGCGCGCCGGGGCAGGAGCGTAATCCCACAAATAGTCGGCTCCCAGCGGATCCTGAAATGAAGCCCCGCGCATCGCGTACCAGGGTTCAACCGCGGAGGGCGAAGGCGAGAGGATTCGTGCGAAGTGCTTGACCGCTTCCGGGCTCGGCGTCTTCCGGTCGTCCACCCATTCCCAGACGTTGCCCAGCATGTTAACCGCGCCATACGGGCTGATACCTGCAGGATAGCTGCCGACCTGCATCACACCTCTCGGATTGGCCAAATTGGCGGGCGGAGGCGTGGGCGCGTTTTCTCCCCACGGATACACGCGGCCGTCGGTTCCTCGGGCCGCTTTTTCCCATTCCTGCGAGGTTGGCAGGCGCTTGCCCGCCCACTTGGCAAATTCCTGGGCATCGAGGAAGCTCACGTCGACAATCGGATCCTCGGGCCGCTCGCCGGCGGCCCCTGCGGGCATGGGCAATCCCGTCGCCTTAGAGAACCGCTCATAGGCTTCGTAGGACACTTCGGTCTTGTCGATATAGAACCCCGGCAGCGTCGCTGCCTGCTTGTCCTTGCCGAACTGGAACGATCCCTCGGGCACCAATACCATTCTCCCGGTCGCAGTGTTGATGGTTACCTTCAGCTCGGCTCTGGCGGCCGGCCCGCTGCCCACAGGAGTCACCACCGCCGCGTCTGGCGCGCGTAGAGCTCGCACGCCGAAATATACGCCGGCCAGAACGACGGCCAGCGCGCCCACAATCGCCGGCGCCAGCCACGGTTTGCGACCGGCCGGCGCAGCCGGCCTGGCGGCCGCCGCTGCAGCCGCCCCGCCCCGCGGCGCCACGCTGGGTTGCGTCGGCATCTCCCAGCTCTGAATCATGCGCTGAATTTCCGCGCAAACTTCACCGAAGTCCTGCGGCCGCTGCGCTGGATCTTTTTCCGTACACCGCCGCACCAGGCTGATGACGGGCTCCGGAACGCCGGCCTGCTTCATCGGTTCGACATTCAGCGGCTCTTGCAGAATCTGGTAGAAGATCCGCTCGACCGTGTCGCCCACAATGGGCTTCGTGCCGGTCATCAGCTCGAACATCAGCACGCCGAACGCGTACACATCGACGAGCGGTGTGACGCTCTTTCCCAAAACCTGCTCCGGCGCCATGTAGTATGGCGTCCCCATCACCACGCCGGTCGTGGTGCGCGTCGAATTCTGCATCTTGGAGATGCCAAAATCCATTAGCTTTACGGCGCCGGTGGTTGTGATATGAACGTTATCCGGCTTGATGTCGCGATGAATAATGCTCTGGGTGTGGATATGCTCAAGGGACCGTGCGATGTGGAGGGCGATGCGCAGCTTGTTGCGGATGTCGCCCGTCGCGCCGTCCTTAATTGCATGCTTCAGGTCCTGACCCTTCAGAAACTCCATCACCATGAAGGGTCGCCCATCGGCGTCCTCGCCGAAATCGTAAATGCTGATGATGTTGTCGTGCGTGACGTTGCCCGCCAGACGTGCCTCCTGCAGGAAACGCGATTTGGCCTCTTCGTCGGCGCAGCCCTCTTCAGTCAGGATTTTCACCGCCACGGTGCGCCCGATCACAGTGTCGAGCGCTTTATAGACGCGCGCCATTCCGCCGCCTAACAATTCCTGCAGCTCGTATTTGCCTATGCGCGCGGGGAGTTGCATGACGGCTCAAGGCAGCGGTGCCGCCGCGTTCAGGTCCGCGGCAATAAACTTGATTTGTTGGTCCGCAACCCGGTCCGTGCTGTCCGGCCGAGAGAGCGCAAGAAACGGCGAGCGGGAAACAAAGTAAATGGAATCTTTAGGATACAGACAGTTTACCTTGTGGCGGCGCGGATTTGGCTCCGTGTTCTGGAACCAAACGCCACATGAGTGATGCCTCACAAGTCGCTAATGTAGCATACACCTGTCTGCGGTGTTAGTGGCCGTTACTTTCGCTATTCGCCTACTAAGATTGCCGGACCAGATCCAGCGGGATCACCGTTAGACAAGTCGTGCGCGGGGATGACATCATGAAACTAGGGACGCGGCCCTTATGAACGCCAGCAATGAATATCCGAAGCCCGCCGAGCCGGTGAAGAGCAAGCAGGCGGCACGAGGGATCGAGACTCCATCTCAGGCCACCCAGCAACAGAGTCCCCTTCTAATGTCAAATGAGCAGACACCGACGCAGTCCGCTCCTCCGACGCCTCCGCCACCCATGCACGGTATGCCCGCTCCCCCCGCCACACCAATGATCCCTCTTCTATCCGGGATGTCCACTCAGCCAGCCGTGCCTATGCCCCCGCCGGCCTATGGGATTCCCGGGCAAGGTCAGCCCGCCGCGCCGATGGCGCCGCCTATGTATCAGATACCCGCACAGCCCGCTCGTCCGGCGATGTCTTACGTGCCCGTAACGCCGGCGCCACCTGCCCCGGCTCTGCACATGCCCGCGACTGCGGTCCCGGCCGCTCCGCGAGTGCGCTCAAAGGCGGCCCTCTATGTAGTCCTGAGCTCTCTTTTTCTAGTCGCGTTTTTCTTGGTGCTATTGTTCGCCATGAGAAGCTGATTCATCCGCTTAAATCGCGAAGCGCGGGTGCGAGCTCTGGAAATGCGAACCGGTATCCGGCCGATTCCGCGGCTTTTGGCAGCACGTGCTGGCTGGCGAGCAGCACTTCCGACATCTCGCCGAACAGAATCTTCAGCGCTACCGACGGCACGGGGAATATCGCCGGCCGGTGCAGCGCGTGTCCCAGTTCACGCGTAAAATCGCGATTGCGGAGTGGGTTGGGAGCCGTGGCATTCACCGCGCCGCTTAACGGATTATCGATGGCGTAGCGGATCAGTGCAACGATATCGGCGATATGGATCCACGACATCCACTGGCTGCCCGATCCCAGGCGACCGCCGACGAACGCACGGAATGGCGGCAGCATTTTCTCCAGCGCTCCGCCCTTTCTGCCAAGCGCGATTCCGAAACGGAGCTTCACCACGCGCACGCCCAGCGCCTCGGCCAGATCGGCCTCGTGTTCCCAATCGCGGCACACCTCCGGCAGAAAACCTTTTCCCACGGGCGAAGCCTCCGTCAACACTTCATCGCCGCGGTCGCCATAGATGCCGATAGCCGACGCACAGACCAGCACTTCGGGACGCTGCGCGAGAGTAGAGAGCGCCGTCACTAGGTGGTGCGTCCCCTCGACGCGGCTGCCGCGTATCTTCTCCTTGTTGCCGCGGGTCCAACGCTGCGCGACGGGAACGCCAGCCAGGTGCACCACGGCGTCCGCACCCGTGAGACTCTCCGCTGGCGGCTCGCCACCAAAAACATTCCACGCCGCGCGGCTGAGAGCGCGAACGGAATGGCCATCCTTGGCGAGTGATTGAACCAGATATCGTCCGATGAAACCGGTTGCGCCTGTTACCGTGATGTTCATGCCGTCCTCTCCAACCGCTCCATCTCCCTGATGCCGTCAAGCCTTGTTTTGCGACTCGCCCCCTCAAAGGACATGCAGAGTATCATGTTCGCGGCGATCGAGCGCAGAACAGTCATGAATTTCGACTATCGTATCGAAAGCGTCGTAGTAAGTGGGAGACCATTCGGATAAATTATCGGTCAGTATGCCGTTCGTTGGAGGTTGGCAATTATTTGCGCCGGACGTGGCTCGATCCTAAACGGCGACGGCGCCGGCAGCGATTCATGCTCGTGGAGTTCGGGCTGAAGGAAATTTGGAACGGACTGTCTATCCTACCGAGACCACAACCAGCGTGGCATCGTCCTGAGCGCGGCCGCCGGTGAAGCTGGCAATGGCTTGCAGAATGCGGTTTTTGAGCTCGTGCGCGCCGCGGTCGCGCAGCGCGCAGGCCAGTTCGATCAGCCGCTCTTCGCCGAACTCTTCGTCCTGTGCGTTGGCGGCTTCCGTGATGCCATCGGTGAAAAGCAAGAGGCGGTCGCCTGACGCGAGCGCGACTTCTCCCTGCTCGTAAGGCCACTCTGGAAACACGCCGAGGACCGCGCCGCCGGCTTCCAGGCGCACAACCTCCCCGTTCGCGCGCAGCAGGACGGGCGCGCAGTGCCCGGCGTTTGAATACCTCGCGTTGCGCGCCTGCACGTCCACTTCGCAATAGCAGAACGTCACAAACTTGCCCGGCGTGGTGTTACGGCACACGCTGCGATTTAGGCGGCGGGCCAGGTCGACCGGGGCGATCGGCTCCTCCGCCAGCGCGCGTACGCTGGCCTGCACGTTGGACATTAACAGCGCTGCTGGCACGCCCTTGCCGATCACGTCCGCGATGCAGATGCCAAGTTTGTTTTCGCCAAGATGGAGCACATCGAAATAGTCGCCGCTCAGCAGGCGAAAGGCTTGCGTTGTGGTCGCGATCTCGATCCCCGCGACTTCCGGGACGCTGTGCGGCAGCAGCGCCTGGCCGATGGCGCGCGCCTCTTCAAATTCTTCCCGTTCGATGCGCAATTCGTTGCGTTTCTGCTGGCCTTGCCGGATCTGATCGCGCAGTGTGCGCAGCAGGCGCGAATTTTCCCACGGCTTCAAGACGAAGTCGCGCACGCCGCGCTGCATCGCTTCCACAGCCAGCTCCACCGAGCCCCACGCCGTCATCGCGACCACCGGCAGAGTCTTGTCGATCGCCTGAATGCGCGCCAACAGATCGAGACCCTCCTGCCCGGAAGTGGTATCGCGCGTGTAATTCAGGTCCATCAACAGCAGGTCGTACGGCTCGCGATTGAGCCTCTCGAGCACGGCCGCGGGCGACTGCACGGCTTCAATTTGAAAACCTTCGTTCTTCAGCAGCAGGCGGAGCGCTTCCAGCACGTCGGGCTGATCGTCGGCGATCAAGGTTCGCGGTGCGCTGGTCATGCCCACAGTTACGCACGCACGGGGCCATCGGTTCCCGGAGGTAAGTCGCTGATAGGCTAGCGTCACCAGAATTAACAAGCGCGCCGCGCGTCCAGTTCCGAGACCCGGGATTCCCACAAGCGGACAGTCAGGATGAAGACTTAACGAGCGATGGCAGGCCCGTTCAATGAAGCCCGAACGCTTGCACGCGGTCGGTACCAGCGAACAGCACGCCATGCGCGATCAGCGGTGTGTTGTACTTGCCGCCCACATGCAACTGGGCCGGCCCGCTGTGCCAGAGGGGCGACATGGTAGTGGCGTCGATCGCGTAAAGCACCGGATGGACGGTGGTGTCATCGACCAGGACTTGCGAGCGAAACTGGTTCGCATCGAGTACCCAGACGATGGCATCGCGGGCCCCGTTGCTCGAAACTACTGGCGATCCGGGACTCAGAAAGCGGATGTTGTTGTCCGCGCCGTCGATCGACAGGTATGCTGGCGCAGCAGGGCCGGACAGCAGGATTGCGCGCGCCGAGCGGCTGCCGGGCGGCACGAGAAAAGGGCCGCCGCCAGGCGGGGGTCGCGTCACAATCTTGAGGCGCGTGAGCGACGGGGGAATCACATCCGGCTGGTTCGCCACCGCCTTCGTCGATCCGGCGACAAAGAGGTAGCTAGTTCCACTGGCGCCCTGAAAATATGCTGGCGTGCTGCGCATCTTAGCCAGGTCGATGCTGCCAAAGAGCTCCGAATACGGGCGGAAGACTTGCAAAGGGCCGCGCGCGCCGAACTGCGGCTGTGGACCCGGCGGGAGGAGCGACTGGTCCGTTGCCGGAATGGTGCTGCACGGTGGGCGATGATCCAGCCGTCCGGGAAGATGATCGCGATCCACCAGGTAAACGCTGCCCTGTTTGCTGCCGAACGCAACCAGGTAAGCCGTCGCCGTGCTGGCGGGATCGAGATCGGGCACGAGAAGCGGCGAATCGCCGCCCAAATCGATATCGTTGGTGTCCCACTGGCAGTAATCGAAGGGCGTGTAGGTGCCCACCAGGTGCAGCATGCGATCCCAAACCAGCAGCGACTGCCCCCAGACGCCGTCAGCGCTGCCGGAACCGTCGGGGCTGTTGCCGGTGGTCGCGTAAACCAGGCCGCTGGCGTCCACTGCTGGACCGCCGGCCGCCCACATCCCGCCATTGGCCGTCATTTGGGTGGAAGGCGCTCCGGAAAACGCAGCTGCTATGTGACGGGCATCTGTATCGATAGCGACCATCCAGCCGCCGGCTTTGTCGTCGTAACTACCGAACGGAACGTATAGCAGCGCGCCGTCGGGGCTGAGATTCAAGGCGCCGCGCTGCGACATATGAACCGCCTCCTGAAATTGGGCGGGTCCGTTGCGGTTGACGGTTGCGAGCGCCGCGTCGCTGATGGCGACAGGCCAGCCGGGAAGAATTTTGCCGTTGGTGAGGTCGAGTGCAAACAACTGCCAGCCTGATGCGCGATCATTGCAGGCGGCATACAGGCGCGGCGGCGCGCGGTCCATATCGATGGCCGGCGTCCCCAGAATGCCGACCGGCACGCCGCCATCCAGATACGGGTTAATAGCGGGCGCGCACAGTCTGCGGCTCCACAGGATGGCGCCCGCCGGCAAGGGACTTGCGCCAGCGGTGGCGAATCCGTTGACGGCGTAAACGTAGCCGTTGCTGGTAGCAGCGAAGATCGTACGAAAGCTGGCGCCGGCTTGCGGTCCCGCCGATATCGCGACGTCATCGGCGTACAGTAGAGAGGCGTAGAGATGCGGCAGATAGGTGGTTCCGGCGATTACTAACCCATCGAACGCGGGCGATGTCCACAACGGACCGAACGCCGGGCTGGCAACGGTTGCCGGTGTCAGCTCGGTTTCGAGCGGATTCCACCCCAGCCGCTCGCGGCCGCCGTGAAACATCAATTTGTTCACACTTGTTACGACATTGCCATGCGTTTGGCCGAGATTCACCGGAACACGGCATAACGCCGCCAGACAGAGCAGACCAAGGAAACAGTAACGCGTACGGCGCGCCATGAGGACGATTATAGGATTGCTGGCCACTGCATCACCCGCCCGTGCGATGCTTTCAACGATTCCCCTTGACATTCTACCCAAGCAGGTTTAGGCTCAGCTAGAATGTCTACCCAAAGAGAGTTAAGCCGCGTCGAACTGTTGCAGGGCACGCTGGACATGCTGATTCTGCGCACGCTTCTGTTCGGCCCGGCGCACGGCCACGCGATCGCCCATGCCATCGAGCACGGCTCGGAAGATGTTTTACAGGTGGAACACGGGTCTCTCTATCCGGCCTTGCACCGCCTGGTGAGGCAGGGGCTGATCGCGGCTAAAGAGGGTGTCTCGGAAAACAACCGGCGCGCAAAGTTTTACAACCTGACCACCAAGGGCCGTAAGCATCTTTCCGCCGAAAACTCCAAGTGGGCCCGGCTGACGGAGGCCATTTCGCGCATCATGCACCCGTTGGGAGAGGAAGGCCAGTCATGAAACTTCGCCGGCGCCGTGAGGAAAGCCTGGATAGCGAGATTCGCGACTATATCGAGCGCGAGACGCGAGCCAACATCGAAACCGGAATGACACCCGACGACGCCCGGCACGCGGCCATGCGCAAACTTGGGCCTCCGCTGCAAGTAAAAGAAGATACGCGCGGAGCGTGGGGTTGGACGTGGATCGAGCGGCTATGGCAGGACCTGGTCCACGGCCGCCGCATGCTGGCCAAGAATCCAGGCTTCACAGCAGTAGCCGTGGTGTCCATTGCCATTGGGATCGGCGCCAACTCTGCGATGTTCAGCCTGGCCGATGCTTTGTTGCTGCGCCCGCTGCCGGTGCTGCGCCCGAGTGAAGTGATGGCTGTCGGGACGGTTGAAACCGCGGGCGGCTTTAGCCAGATCGTGGCGTCATACCGCGACTACATCGATTTCCGCGATCAGAGCAAGAGCTTCGATGGACTGGTGGCCTTCGCGGACACCACGTTCGGCGTTGCCGCCAAGCGCGACGCGGTGCCGCAGATGAAACTCGGCACCATCGTGAGCGGCAACCTGTTCAAAGTTCTGGGCGTCGAGCCGGAGCTGGGCCGGTCGTTCCGTCCCGAAGAGGACCAGGTACCGGACCGCGATGCCGTGCTGGTTCTGGGCCACGGGTATTGGGAGAACGAGTTCGGGGCCGATCCTTCGGTGCTCGGGCGCAAGTTGTTGATCGACGGCATCGAATTCAACATCATCGGCGTGGCGCCGGCGCGTTTCACGGGCGTAAACCGCTATTTTGATTCTGCATTCTACGTGCCCATCATGATGTGGCCGCGCCTGGTAAGTAACTCGAAGGACAAGCCGCTTGAGGCGCGCGATTATCGCCAGCTCACTCTCAGGGGACGGCTCAAACCGGGCATCTCGGTCTCCCAGGCACAGGCCGAAATTGCGGCGATCGGCAAGAATCTGGAGCGAGCGTACCCGGTTACCAACCATAACCAGAACGCCGTGGTGCGTACCGAATTGCAAGCTCGCATTCAACAGTCGCCGCCGGACTTCGAACTCTCCGCCATGCTGATTACGCTGGCCATTGCGGTCCTGCTGGTCGCGTGCGCCAATGTGGCCGGCCTGCTGACGAGCCGGGCGCCTACGCGTGCGCGTGAAATCGCTTTGCGTTTGGCGATTGGCGCCGGGCGCCAGCGGTTGATCCGCCAACTGCTCACCGAAAGCCTGCTGATTGCCATCGCCGGCGGACTTCTCGGTCTGCTGGTTGGGTATGGAGGCGTGCTTTTCTTGCAGCAGATCAAGATCTCCAGCGATCTGCCCGTCAAAATCGCCATCGAGCTGGATCGAAGAGTGCTTTTGTACAGTCTGGCGCTTGCCGCGGCGAGTGCAGTGCTTTTCGGACTGGTTCCGGCCATACAAACCACCCGCACGGACCTGGTCAACGCGCTGCGGTCCGCCACTGCCGACGCTCCGGGCCCGCGCCGTTTGTGGGGAAGGAATTTGCTGGTGGCCGCGCAGGTGGCGATTGCCCTTGTCCTGCTCACAGTCACCACATTCATGTATCGAGGATTTCACCAAGACCTCGGAAAGGGTCCCGGATTCCGCACGACGCACTTACTGATGCTGTCGTTTGATCCGCGGCTGGTGCACTACAGCGACGCGCAATCCCAGCAGTTTTTCCATTTGCTGGTGGAGCGGGCGCGGTCGGTACCGGGGGTGAAATCCGCGGCACTGACCTACGGCGTACCGATGGGCAACGATGGATTTGACGGCGCCACGATCGTCCCGGAGGGCTACCAATTCCCGAAGGAGAAAGAGGATGTCTCGCTGTTCGCGAACGATGTCGGCGAGGGTTACTTCAATACGCAGGGCATCCAGATTCTGCAGGGGCGCGGCTTCCTACCATCCGATACGGACAAGTCGCCGCGGGTTGCGGTCGTCAATGAGGAAGTCGCCAAACATTACTGGCCGGGGCAGGACGCCATCGGAAAGCGATTCCGCCTGCTGGATCACGATAAATCCTGGGTCGAAATCGTAGGCGTGGCGAAGACGATCAAATACTTGTGGATCGGCGAGGCCCCGACTGAATTTGTATATTTTCCTCAGACGCAGCGTCCCCAGCCGCGCATGATGCTGCTGGCTGAATCCTTCGGAGATCCCGCGAGTCTGGCCGCGCCGCTTCGCGAAGCGGTTCATACGCTGGACGCGAATCAGCCGATTTACAACGTCCGCACTTACGACGAGTTCTATCACTATCGCGCGGTGAGTACGAGCAACCTGATCATTGAAGTCGTCGGTGCGATGGGAGTGATGGGCATGCTGCTCGCCATGGTGGGACTCTACGGGCTAGTGGCGTACGCGGCGGGACGCCGCACGCGCGAGATCGGAATCCGCATGGCGATCGGCGCCCCGCGCATTTCCGTGCTTCGCATGGTGATGCGGCAGGCGTTCATTCTGGCGCTGAGCGGAGTGACCGCCGGCCTGGTCGCCAGTGTTGGGGCGGAACGTGTGCTCAACGCCATGTTCAGCGGCACGAGCACTGATTTTCTGACTTACTTGCTCGTTGTGCCCTCGCTGCTGGCTGTCACATTGTTCGCCGGGTATATTCCTGCTCGACGCGCCTCACGGGTGGATCCGATGAAAGCGCTGCGCTATGAATAGAACGCCGTACACATCGCGCGACAACAGCGGCGCCTGAGGAGGCACGGTGATTTGCGCCGCGCCCTCTGCCCGTCTAAAATCGGCTTAAAACTCGAAGCGCGCCGATAGTTGCGCGATGAATGGCGCTTGATAGGCGTTGCCGCGTATCAGCAGGCCTTGCGGTTTTTTGTAATCCGGGTCTGGGGTCCCGGGAGCCAGCTCGAGATTCTCATCATAATACAGCCCGCGCTGCTGATTGAAGAGGTTGAACAGGTTGACGCCGAACTTCAAGCGCTTCTCTTCGCCAAGCTTTACGGTATATTCCGCGTGAGCATCGAGCGGGAAAGTGAATGGAGTCCGCCCCTTTGTGCCGCGACCTCCAATCGGAATCTCCCCGGCGTTTCCATAGGCCGGATGGGCATTGAAAGCGCTCAGCGGTGTGCCGGACTCTGCTCTCCAAGTCGCGCCAAAGTTGAACGCCTTCCATTCATAGTTGCCGAACAGCTTGAACTGGTTCGTGCGGTCCGCGGGCAGAAGCCCGATTTTGTACTGATCGGCTAGACCGCCGTCCGTATTGGTAAAGTCGAACA
Organism: Bryobacteraceae bacterium; assembly: GCA_035577325.1. Classification (GTDB taxonomy): domain Bacteria; phylum Acidobacteriota; class Terriglobia; order Bryobacterales; family Bryobacteraceae; genus QHXW01. The sequence goes on from DATLVQ010000532.1 coordinate 15,326, forward strand.
TCGAGCTGATGTTGGGATCGCTCTGCCCGTTATCGTTGCGGAAATTGCCTTCGTAGTTGCCGTAGAGCTTGGAGAGCCGGTAGTTGGCGTAGAACTGGAAACCACGGCTGAAGCGCTTGCTGACGGTGAACTCGGCGGCTTTGTAAATTCGCGTCGGATTGGGGAAACCGTCCGGCTTGCCGTCAGGTCCGAGCGCGCCGCTATTGGCCGTATAACCGCCGATGCAATCGGGACCGCTGCCGGTGCAGGTGACTGGGTTCTGGAAGTCGTCGGATCTTGCCGAAGGATTGGAAACCACGTAGTTGAGTTGGACTCCAGCCAGCGCCTGAGTGACGTTGATGCCCGAGGTGTCCTCCAGCACGCGGCGCAGGTGCCGGTAGACGAATCGTCCGCTGAAAGAGATGCCGCTCTTAAATTCGTGCTCATAGCCGCCCACCACTTCGTCCTGAAACTCTGAGCGCGTCCCAGGATAGACGTTCTCCGCGGAGTTGGGGCTGCCCAACAGGGTCGGCGCGTTGCCGCCTTGCGCCACGGAAATGTAGTTGGCGGGGGAAAGATCCGGCGCGTTTCCCGGACCGGTGTCTTTGTAAAGCTCGTTTTGCACGCTGGTCTCGAACGAGAAGGACCGCACCGCGATATCGAGCGGAATCTTTTCATAGAACCGGCCCCAATTAGCGAAGAATTTGGATTTGCGGTTACCCGTGGGATCGACGATCACGCCAATGCGCGGCGCCCAGTTGTGCGAGAAGACATAACGAAAGGCATTCCCCGTTTCGGCTTGCTGCTCAAAACGCAGCCCTGGCTTGATGGTGATGCGCCTCCCAATCGTCCAGCTATCTTCGATGAAACCAGAGTGGTAGCGTGTGCTGGTCGCAATGACCGGGTTCGAGTAATTCCCGCGTTGGAACTGGAAAACAATAGGGGTGGTTGGATCCTGTGGATTTTCGTGAGTCCGCAAGACTACCCCGCCATGCTGGGTCTTTCCGGCCGCAGCTTCGAATTCAGGGAGATTGGGAAATGTGAAATCCGGGCCCCCATAGCCATACGAGTCCCCGTAACTGACGTTCTCGAACTGGTATCCGTACACTACGGTGTGGCCACCCATGAAGTTGAACAGGTGCGAACTGCTGGCAGACGCTTCGTTGACGTGCGACACTGTCTGCTCGAGAAACCCGATGCCGTTGTAGGTCTGTGTCGGGTTGGTGTTCCCAGGCTCCTGCGAGGGAGTGATGTCGATCACCTGAATACCGTTGGATGTGGGCGTTTCGTGGAAGTGGTTATAGTAGTTGCTGTAGTTCGCCGACAAAACCCACTTCGGCGTCAGCACTCCGTTGTAACGGGCGGTCTCGGTCCGCGATCCGTAGTCCAGCGCGCTTTTCTGCGTGGTGTCGTTGCTGGCCAGCGCATCAGCGGTCGGGACATCCCGCGCGAAGCTTGACGGCACCGTGCTGGGATCGCCAAAGAACGAGCCTTCAAATGAGTGATTCGGCGACAGATTGTAATTGACCTTGGCTTGATAGTTCAGAGTTCTGGTGTTTACGCTGACAGTACCGAATTTGCTATTGGCGAATACGGGCGGCACCGAACGGAAGCTCTCAGTGAACTGGGGATTGAAACCCCCGTACCAGAACAGCTTGTCTTTCTTGATATAGCCGCCCAGGTCGGCGCCAAAATCATACTGCGATTGACCGCTATTGTAGGTGCCGGGGTTGTTCAAACCGATGTTGGAGTTTTTCCAATCTACCGCCAGACTCTTAGGCGCAAAATAGCCGTAGACCGAGCCATGGTACGTATTCCCGCCGCTCTTGGTCAGAATGTTGATGACCCCGCCCATCGCCTGTCCGTACTCGGCCTCGAAGCCCCCGGTTTTTACCTGCACTTCCTGAATAAAGTCAAAGTTGACGCCGTTCCCGAGAGACCCCATCACGCGGCTGAAAGTCCCGAAACCGCCAAAACCCGGATCGGTTACATTGGCGCCGTTGATAATGTATTCGTTCTCCAGTCCGGATGCGCCATTGATGGATGGATTCGCGGCGCCAGTCCCCAATCCGCTAGCCACGCCGGGTGACATTGAAATGATCGATGATATGTTGCGGCCCACCGGAATGTTCTTATAAAGCGATTCGTCGATGTTGGCCCCAATGGTGGTCGTGACCAGGTCGATGGTCTCCGTGGCTTCGGAGGTGACATCAACCGTCTGTGTCGTGGAGCCGAGTTGCAGAGTGACATCCGCGGTCGTGCGCTGGTTGACGCCAACATTCAG
>DATLVQ010000533.1:0-10153 GCA_035577325.1 Bryobacteraceae bacterium
GACTCTATAAATATGATTTCGACGGGAACCTGGTGTGGACGGCGTCGCTCGGCGGGATCGCATCACTCGGCGTTGGCACCGGCGGCTCGCCCGTTCTGTTCGAGGATCTGATCCTGCTGCTCTGCGATCAGGATGGAGGCGAGCACTCGTTTCTCGCCGCTGTCTCCACGCGCGATGGCAAAGTCGCCTGGAAGCTCGACCGCAAAAATCAGATCACCTGGACCACGCCGGCGCTGGTCGAATCCGGTGGCAAGAAGCTGCTGATCGTGCCTGCGACAGAAGACGTCGTCGCCTACGATCCACGGACCGGCAGGGAAGTATGGCGCGCCGAAGGACTCGGAGGCAACGTCGTGCACACGCCCGTGACAGGTCACGGCATGGTCTACGTCTCAACCGGATTTCCGACCAAGAGGACCATGAGCATCCGGCTCGACCCCGCGCCCGGCGAAGCGCGCGTGGCCTGGAAATACGACAAGGGCACGGGCTACATACCATCGCCCATTTTGTACGGCGACTATGTTTACCTCATGACCGGCGCCGGCCTGCTCACATGCCTCGACGCCCGCACCGGAGAGCCCAAATACGAAGCCAAGCGCTTTCCCACGCCCGGGCAGTTCGTAGCGTCGCCGGTGGCTTTCGACGGCAAAGTGCTCATCACCAGCCAGGACGGCGATACCTATGTCTTAAAGGCCGGGCCGGTGCATGAAATCGTCGGCACAAACCCATTGGGCGAGCAGGTATTCGCGTCGCTCGCGCTGGTCGGAGATTCGATCTATATTCGCGCCGAAAAGCACCTCTACCGCATTCGCGCGACCACGTAGGATCGGAATCAGGCCCGCCACGCTAGGTTCAACGCCGCCCGGACGGTGGCGGATACGCCACCAGCGACATCCCCAGGCTCAGGACCACGAACAACACCAGACAATGTGCAACCCACATAAAGTCCTCTCTTCGGTTACCGGTGAGAGCCGGCGACCGCTTGGTTTAATACCCGGAGATCGCTACGCCGCGGATTTTCACTGCCCTGCATCCACGGCACCTCGAACTGGCGCCCGCAGGTCCGGCATTCGTAATGGCCGTGCATCGGCCACATAGGCGAGTCGTGCATCAGATCGCACCACAGTTCAGCGATGACCTTCGTCAGCATATTTCCCTCTTGCTTAGAAACGCGTATCGCCGTTGCGCGAAGGCTCATTGAATGTGAATTCATGATTGGCACTCACTTTTGCAAGCGCCTTGCCAAACCGGAGGGCCAAGATCAGCCGGGGCATTCGGTCCCGTATTTTGTTGAAACGAAAATGGATCGGGGCTCTCAAGAAATTCGTGGGAGCGAGGCCCGCTTGAGCACGGCGCCTGAAGCCCTATCCGAATGCCTACGCCTCCTATCCAAAAAGGTAGGCGCCGATAGGAGCCCGCAGCGACGATCCCCAAATCCCCGCCTGTTATAATTTCCCCTTTATGCTAAGAATAACCGTGCTGTGCTTCCTGCTCGCAGCGCTTCTGCCCGCGCAGGATTCCGATGGCAAACTGCATATAATAGCCTTCGGCGCCCATCCTGACGACTGCGATATCCGCGCCGCCGGCACCGCCACCAAGTTCGCCGCCCTGGGGCATCACGTCAAGTTCGTCGCGGTTACGAATGGAGACGCCGGGCATCAAAGTCAGGGCGGTGGCATGCTCGCCAAACGCCGCCGCGCCGAGGCCATGGAATCCGCCCGCCGCCTGGGCATCACCTACGAAGTCCTCGACAATCACGATGGCGAACTGCTGCCCACCCTCAAGGTTCGCGAGCAGATCATCCGCCAGATCCGCCAGTGGAAGGCCGACATCGTGCTCGCCCCGCGCCCCAATGACTATCATCCTGACCACCGCTATACCGGCGTGCTCGTCCAGGACGCGGCCTATATGGTCGTCGTGCCTAACGTCTGCCCCGACACTCCGCCGCTCTACAACAACCCCGTCTTTTTCTATTTCGAGGACGGATTCCAGCGCCCCAACCCCTTCCGCCCCGATATCTCAATCGCCATCGACGACGTGTTCGACAAGAAAATTGATGCACTTGACGCCCACGTTTCGCAGGTCTACGAATGGCTGCCTTGGGTGGATCACACCCTCGATCAGGTGCCCAAGGATGTGGTCGAGCGCAAGAAGTGGCTGGCCTCTCGCCGCGAGCCGCCCGTCAGCCCCGCCGTTCGGCAAATGCTCGAGAAGTGGTACGGCCCCGAAAAGGCCGCGCGCGTGAAAGTGGCCGAATCGTTTGAGCTTTGCGAGTACGGCCGCCGCCCTAATGACGACGAACTGCGCAAGCTGTTTCCCATGTTGGGTAAATAGGCAATGCCGCGGAAGTAGACCATGACCATCGCCCCGCCCGATCTTTCATCGCGGCCTTTCCGCCTGCAAACGGAACGTAAGATGACGGCTACGCCAGGCGCTTTGTATCGCGCCTGGACCGAGCAGATAGATCGCTGGTTCGCCGCCCCAGGCACGGTGTCGATGAAGGGCGAGGTTGGCGCCGTCTTCTATTTCGAAACCCATTTCGAAGGAAAGCGGCATCCGCATTACGGCCGGTTCCTCCGCCTGGAACGCGACCGGCTGGTAGAACTGACCTGGGTCACCGCCGCGACGCAAGGGGCCGAGACCGTTGTGACGATTGAACTCACGCCGGATGGCGCCGGGGCGCACCTGCGGCTCACGCACGCCGGGTTCCCGGACGCTCAGTCGAAAGGCAGCCATGAGCAGGCTTGGCCGCTGGTCCTCGTGCAGCTCGATGCCCGCCTGGCGGAAAGCATCTAAGGCGAAAGCGCTCGATACCTGGAGCGTAGAACTGCCGATGCTCCTGTCGTAATCCCGCGCGGACGCGCGTTTCAACCGGCCGAAGCCCGCGCCTGCGGTTCCACGCCCAGGGCTCGGCAGTCGGCTTCCACCATCTCGCGCACAAGCGTCTTGAAACCGATTCGGTGCTCCCAGCCCAGCTTCTTGCGCGCCTTGCTCGCGTCTCCCTGCAGGATATTGACTTCAGCCGGACGGAACAGGTCCGGGTCGGGCGACACATAGTCGCGATAATCGAGGCCCGCGTGGGCAAACGCCAGTTCGGCAAACTCCCGCACAGTGTGCGTCGCCCCCGTGGCAATCACGTAATCGTCCGGTTCCGCCTGCTGCAGCATCAGCCACATGGCCTGCACGTATTCACGCGCGTGACCCCAGTCGCGCTTGGCGTCCAGATTTCCCAGCCGCAGTTCTTTGGATTTGCCCGCCGCAATGCGCGCCACTCCCGACGTAATCTTGCGCGTAACGAATTCAAATCCTCGCCGCGGCGACTCGTGGTTGAACAGAATACCGCTTGAGGCATGCATACCGTATGCCTCGCGGTAGTTGCGCGTCAGATCGAAGCCCGCCACCTTGCTGATCCCGTATGTCGATCGCGGATGAAAGCGCGTTCGTTCGTTCTGCGGAACTTCATCCGCCTTGCCGAACATTTCGCTCGATCCGGCGAAATAGAAGCGGCAGCCCGGAACGATATTCTTAACCGCCGCCAGCAGATAATGCGTCCCGTTAATGTTGGCATTCAGCGTGGAGAACTCGTCGTCGAATGAGTAGCTGACGAAGCTCTGCGCGGCCAAGTGGTAGCACTCGTCCGGCATTACCTGCGCCACTACCTGATGAATGCTGGCGTAGCTCTCGAGCGACGCCGCATGCAGTTTAATCTGGCCGCGGATGGGGTCCAGCCGCGTCAGCCGGTGTTCCGGATCCTCGATGGCAACACGGCGTACCACCCCGTGCACTTCATAGCCCTTCCCGAGCAGCCACTCCGCCAGATACGACCCATCTTGTCCGGTAATACCGCTGATCAGGGCCCGCCGCGCCAGCATAGCGATCATGCTAGCACAGCCGGTTCTTGCAACTGGTTTTTGCCATTTCTTTGGCTTGATTTCGTAAGTCAAAGTAGGTGAATACCTTAAGCCAAGCTACCCCAAATAGCTCTTCTTGCAAGCTGAGTTTTACCGCGTAAGTCTTTCTTTTTGTTAAAGAAAACTATTGCATTCCATTACTGGATCGGTTATACCTTATGACTATCGGAAATACCTTATTAGGAGATAGGAAAAAACACATGCCGCGCTCAGCACAAGTTGGATTAGAGGACTCAATTGCCGCCACTCTCGGAATGCTCTATGAGAGAAAGGAACGGGGAACGACGCTGATTCGTGTTCTCGAAGATTATCGTCGCTTTAACGCGACACACAAACCTATGCATCGCGCCTCCCGGCACGTGAACAACGAGCTGGCGGCGGCGCCCCAGAACGAACTGGAGCAATTGCGCCAGCGCCGCGCGGCGCTCGAGCAGGTCATTCGCTCCATCGAAGCCTACTCAGCCATACAAGCTTCTGCCTAAAACCCACCACTAACTCCCTCCAGCGCAACTTCAGCGTCCCTTCTTGTCCTGTTGAAGGCTGCTGGCCGCGGATCTCGCAAGAGATTCCTGCGTGGCAGCCTTCCTGCCTCTGCTACAGCGCCACCAGGCTCCGGTGGTCGGCGCGCAAAATTCGTGGCCGTTCCTGTAACTGCATTTAAATAGCGGGCATAATTTAAGTAACGGTTTTACTTTTCTCTCTTGAAATGCCTCAGTAGCAGAGCCTTATCGGATGGAACGATAGGCAAATTCCGGGCGGCATAAAGCTTGACCCCCCTCCCCAGGGTGTTCTACTTTCGGCATGTCAACTGGAGCCTAACTTCAGTTAACAGTGCAAACCAATTGGGAGATTAAACTAATGCTGAAGAAACTGCTCGTCCTGGCGGCCTTAGCGCTACAATTTTTAGCCATTTCCGCGGGAACTCAGGCGCATGATCCGATCCCGGAGTGCTGGCCCTGCCCGTTTGTTCGCTAATCGCAACAATCGGATTAAAATTGCTTCGGAGGAGTGTGAGGAATACCTCCTTTTGGTGGTATATTTGGGTCTAACACCATCGGTAGGTGTATCTTGTGTCCGGACCCAGCATTCTCTCACTCCTCTGGGGATTTACCATCGTGGCGAATGCCACTGCCGCCCTGCGGCTCTACCAGCTTGATTTGAATCGCGTATATCGATTCTTTTTCATCTATCTGGTGCTCACGACTTCCCGCTCATTGCTCCTGCTGCCGTTCAACGTGCGCGAAAACACGTACGGCCTGATTTACCTGGCCACGCTCCCCATACTCTGGGTTTTCTATATTCTGATCGTTCTGGAATTATATTCGCTGGTCTTGCAGAATTATTCGGGTATTTACAGCCTGGGACGCTGGACGTTGTACGGGGCGCTATTTTTTTCCGTCGCCGTGTCGGTGTTGACGTTGATTCCATCCTGGGGAAACGAAACGTCCCGGCTGTTATTCTGGTGCACTACGGTCGAACGCGGCGTGGATTTCAGCCTGGTCATTTTCCTCCTGCTGATCCTGATCTTTCTTTCGCGTTATCCAGTCGCGCTCAGCCGCAACATTATCGTGCATTGCGTCGTGTATACTGTATTCTTTCTCGGCACGAGCATGGCGATCCTGGTGCGCAATGTGGTCGGTCACGAAGCGATGCGCCAGCTGAACAACGTGCTGCAAGTGCTTAGCGCGGGGTGTTACCTGGTCTGGATCTTTTTCCTCACGCGCGCCGGCGAATCACGGATCACGATGCTACGGCATAACTGGTCACCGGAGGACGAGCAGCGCCTGATCGAACAGCTGAATAATATCAACGCCACACTACTGCGCGCGGCGCGCAAGTAGGGGTCCGCCACCCGCAAGCGAAATCCCGCACAGGCATTCGCATCCACATGGCAAGGATTCTGTCGCGCGGTCTCGGGGACCGCATGCCCGTGTGGCTCAGGATGAAGGCGGCTGGCTGGCGGTGGTGGTGAGGTTGCGGTTGATCGCGAATTTCACTAACCCGACCAGATCATGGATGCCCAGCTTCCGCATGATGTTCGAGCGATACGTGTCCACCGTTTTCGGGCTAATGTCGAGCAGTTTCGCGATATCCTTGGGCCGCATTCCGTCCACCAGAAACGAAAACACCTCATACTCACGGCGGCTGAGCGAAGCCAAGGGATCCTCGGCCGGGGCTTTGCGGGGCGCTTCCAGCAGATATTCCCTGCGCAGCAGCGGCGAAATATAAACGCCGCCATCCTGGATATAGCTGATAGCGTCGAGCAGATGCCGGGCCGGGCCGTCCTTCAGTAAGTAGCCGTTGGCCCCGGCGCGCAGCGCCTCCAGCACCATCTTTTCATCGCGGCTGATGGAAAGCACAACGAGCTTGCATGGGGAACTGGCCTCACGCACCTTGCGAATTACTTCCAAGCCGTGCAGCTTCGGCATATGAAGATCGATGATCGCAAAGTCCGGCTGGAGGGCCTTGATCATCTCAACTGCTGCCAGCCCGTCGGAACACTGTCCAATAATGTGCAGTTCGGGTCGCGCCTCGCAAAACGCCGCGAGGCCCTCGCGCACAATTAAGTGGTCGTCTGCCAGGATGACTGAAATAGGTTTAGTGGCCTGCTGCGTCATCGATTTTCCGAAACCGGTATCATGATTTCCATTCTCGTGCCCCCGGCCGCGCTGTCGAGCTGAAAGCGGCCGCCCAGCGCCACTATCTCATCGCGCATGGCTCTCAGCCCGATGCCGCGCATCGCCGGTGTCAGCGCGCCGTACAGCAACTCGTGCGCGTCAAAACCGCTGCCGTTGTCTTCGAGGACAAGATGGATCTGGTCGTCTTGCTGGCCCAATTCCAGCTTGAGGTCCGTCGCACCGGCGTGGCGCAGCACGTTTGCGAGCCCTTCCTGAGCTGCCCGGTAAGTGGCGAACCGGACCGCGTCGGGAATATCAGATTCCACTGAGTGGAGATCAAGTGTAGCATGAAACTTTTCGGGAATTCCCGTGGTAATCCACAACCATTCGATGGCCCGCGGCAGGTCGAGGCGCTGCCAGTCCGGGGGGTGCAGCCGCTGGGAGACGGACCGGACCTCGCCGAGCGCCTGATCTGCGAGCGCGCCGATCCGCGCGAGACTCTCGCGGACCGGCTCAGGCGGATCGGGCATGTGTTCCGCAATCAAGTCCAGATTTACCTTGATGCCGGCTAGCGGCTGCCCGGCGCCCGAGTGCAGTTCGCGCGCGATGCGCGCCCGTTCTATTTCCATCGCATCCAAGACGGCGGCGCCGACCGAACGCGAGCCGCTCTCCCGGCTGGCCAGCAGCTGTTGGGCCGTCAATAGCCGGAAATAGTTACGGGCGGCGTTCGCCTGGAGCGTCAACAGAATGCGCGACGCTTCCTGCTGGGGTGTAAGGGTATCGGAAGCGCGGGAGCGTACTTCGGCGGAAAGCACTACCCGGTTCTCGAGCGCCATCACTCTCACCAATTGAACCGGTATTCGTCTGGGAGGGTCGGCCGACCGCAACGTGGAAACCAGAGTCCGGAACCGGACCGTCTGGCTGGCGCTCAGCAACTGGCTGGCCTCGGGTAAATGAAGCGCGGGGAGAGCCTGGAAAAGGCTTTCCATCGCGCCCAGCCGTGCACGGGCGCGCTGGTTCATCCACAGGACATGGCCCTGCTTGTCGCACTCCATGAAAAGCCGCTCCCACGGGGTGGCGCTGGATGCCGGGGCCGGCAAGTTTTCCAATCGGTGATCTCCTAGTTAACTAAGGTTGACACTCTAGGATGGCCAATTAGGAGAAGATCTTACAAGCAGGTATATTCCTTAGTGGCTTCTCAGAATTTTCTGTATTATACTTTCCATGTATGCCGAGATTGCTCAAACTTGTCCAACGCTCCGCATTGGTACTCACCGGCGTGAGTCTAGGCGCAGCCCTGTGGAAATCCCGCAGCGGCGCGACCTCCCCAAGTGATGCTGGTCTCTCCAAAGACTCGGTAGTCGGTCTTGAAGCCCGGCTGGCCGCTCTCGAAGCCGCCGGCATCAAAGTTGCCGCGGAAAATGGCAAGTCCGTGGGCCATTCCGCGGAAACCGTCGCCGCCGTGGCCTCGCTCGAAGCTACGATCGCTTCTCTTACAACGCGCTACGATAGCCGCCTGTCGAGCCTGGAAACGCGCGTTGGCGATCACGAAGCCAAGCTGAAGGAACTGCCCACGCTGGCGCAAGTCGTCACCACGATGGAGGAAATGCTCTCGAACACCATGTCGGGTCTGGACCAGAAGCTCTCCGATCAGGTGCGGTCGATCGAGGTTCTCAAAACCACGGTGTCGCAAAGCGACGAGTTAATGGAGCGCGTGCTGGATTCGATCTACTCGCTGCAATCGCACGTATCGGAGAACGACAAGTCGGAAGTCCCGGTCTCGGTTTAAGCGCCCTCACATCCCAAACCAGCAGACGGCGGCCCTTACCGGTCGCCGTTTTCATTTTTCGACGCCGGGCACGGCCGCCGGAGTCCCAGCTCATTTCCTCCTTCCACGCATCTCGATTCCCAGGCGCGTATTGCCTGGCATGGCGATTTCAGACCTAACCATTCCGGCAACTCGAATTACAACCGGTGCCAATCAGTCTTGTCGATCTTAAGTGTGGAAAACCAAAGCGGACTTACGAGCCGGGGAAGAAAAAATTTAGCGGGGTTTCTCGGAGGAAATTTTGTTTAGCACCGCGGCGCTCTCTTCGTACTTTTGCTGCTGGTAAAGGACGTCGGAAAGGCCCAGCGCTGCGTCGCGGTTGCTAGGGCTGGTTTCGAGCGCTGAGCGATAAGCCGACTCCGCTTTAGTCCAGTCCTTGCGCCGTTGATATTCCCGCGCTAATTCAACCAGCGAGGATGGATCCGCCGGCTTTGATGCCGCGCGTTGCTCGAGCGTCTGCAAATTATTATCGACGGGCGGCTTATTATCGGCGCCCGGCGGTGGAACGGCGGCGTCTGTCACGGGCGCGGTGGACGCTAAAGTCGAGGGCTGCTGCCGCGTCGTGTTCGAATTAAAATAACGCTGGAACAATCCCGAATAGAACAGTCCGGCAACAAGGAAAATCAGAAGTGCCGCGGCGACGCCGATGGCAAGCGGAACACGCCAACTTCGAGTCGGCCTCGGTCGCGGCGCCAGCAGTTCAAGTCCGATGCGGTTGACCCACTCATATGATTCGTCGGATTTGACGAGTTCGTCCGTCCCCGGCGGCTGGCTACCGCGAACGGTATCGGCGGCATGAAGTTCGGCGGCGGGAACCGGCATGGCAACCGGTTCGGGCACAGCGCCATTCGCGTGCGGGGTTTCAACATCGCGGGATCGCGGTATCTCCGGTATGCATCCCAACACCCCGACAGTGGGCGCCATTTCGTCTGTCTGAGCGGCGTCGGAGATCAACACGGGCTCGGGCTTGTCGCTCATGGCTGTGAACGGCCGGATCGCGGCGGGCGCCATCGGGACCGGTATGCTCGGCACGGATGCGGGCTCTTCGAGCTTCGGCTCCTCTACCGTGGGAAGCGATGCCGCCACCTGCCTGGCCGGAAAGCGGCGCACCTCGTAATTCGCACGCGACCGTTCGCGAACGGAAAATCCGGCGATCGGGGGTTCGGGCTCCTCCGCGGCTTCGCGATGTGTGGCCACGGGCTCAGGCGGCGGTGGCGGAGAGGCAGCGGGCGCCGGCGGCGGGGCCTTGCTTTGATCCACCAGCCGCTCAATTCCCGCAAGCATCTTTTGCAAGTTTTCGTCGCTGCGCACGGACGCGTCGCGCAACGTTCCGATGACCTGCGATTGCTCAGCCAGGTTGGTCTCGAGAGTGGAAATTCGCTCGACAACTTTGGTCTGCAGCGTTTCCACAAACGCGGACATGGAGCGACTCTGCGCCTCTTCAAAATCGTGCTGCAGTCTCTGTTCGACTTCGCGGAAGCGCACGTCCACGGTGGACTGGATCAGCACTGGAAGCTGAACATCAAGTGCGCCCAATCGCTCATCCACATGGCGAATCTCCCCGCGCAATTCTTCGACGTCGCTGAGTTGCGCCGCTAATTTCGATTCGAATGCCGCCAAGGTTTTTTCGACGAAAACTGGCGGCGCGGGAGCGTGCGCCACAGGCTCGGTGGATTCTATTTCCACGATCCGGCTCTCGACATCCTTCAAGCGGGCAAGCAGAGGATCGAGATCGACGCGTGGTTCGGGACGACCTTTCGCGGGCCCTTGCGCCAGCCGCATTCCGGCACCCAGGGCCA
>DATLVQ010000534.1:0-4668 GCA_035577325.1 Bryobacteraceae bacterium
GACGGTACCACCGACCACAGCCAGCAGGACACTCTCGGTGAGGAGTTGACGGATGAGCCGCCTGCGGCCGGCGCCGATCGCCAGCCGTATAGCGATTTCTTTTTGACGCGCTGTCGCCCGCGCGAGCAAGAGATTAGCGACGTTTGCGCAGGCGATCAGCAGCACTAGCCCAACCACGGCCATGAGGAGACGCAGCGGTTGCGAAAACTCCTTGCGAAGGTCGGAAAGACCGTTTTTGCCCGGGACGACATCGATCCGTGTTAATTCCAGTGCGGTTTTGCCAACGTCGCCCTGCTGCGATTGAAGGCCCTTGAGAAGTACGGCAAGCTCCGCCCGCGCCCGTTGTTCGGTCGACCCGGGCTGGAGCCGAGCCATGACCCGCAGCCATGCCACATTTCCCTCAAGGTAGGACATACCTCGATCGAGTGCGGGCTGCATTGCGAGCGGTATCCAAATGTCGGGAGCCCTCCCAACAGACTCGCCGAAGAACTCGGGTGGCGCTACCCCGACGATGGTGACAGGCAGATCGTTCAGCGTGCTTCGTCTTCCGATGACGGAATAATCCCGCGCAAATCTGCGTTTCCAGAAACCGTAGCTGATGACAGCCACGGCGTTCGCGCCAGCGATCTTGTTATCTTCAGGGGTGAGAATCCGGCCCGCAATCGCATTGACGCCCAACACCTGGAAGTACTCGCCGGACACGAGCTGCACCTCGGCTTTTTCCGTCTGCCTGCCGGGTCCAGGCTGTATGAGATCCATCGTGCGTGTCCCGTCGAGGGCTGCGAAAACGCCGGCAAAAGATTGACTGCGATCGCGTACCTCCTTGAACAGCGGATAGGAGAAGTTATACCGTTCCCCGCGCGCATTGATCATTGGCACGAATGGATCGAGTGCGACAAGCCGTTCCGGCTCCTTGACAGGCAGCATTTTGAGCAGCACAGCGTCGACTAGACTGAAGATCGCGGTGTTTGCGCCAATGCCCAGCGCTAACGAGAGCACAGCAGCCGCCATGAAACCCGGGCTGTTGCGCAGCGAGCGGAGTCCATAGCGCAGATCTTGCCAAAGTGTTTCAATCCAACGGACCGTGTCCATGTCGCGAGTCCTTTCCTTGAGGAGCATTTGGTTTCCGAACAACCGTAGCGCTTTATGCCGGGCGTGTTCCGGTGCCATGCCGCTGGCGATGAATTCTTGCGCCCGCATCTCGATGTGGAACTGCAGCTCGTCGTCCAGATCGTTTTCAAGCGGGCGCTTGCGAAGCGAGCCGACGAGTCGATTGATCCAAGACATGGCGCATCCTTCAGGCGAACCGCAGCACCTTGGCGACGGCCCGTATTAAGCGATCCCAGTTTTCCTCTTCCTTGGCGAGTTGTTTGCGGCCGACGGCGGTCAGCCGGTAGTATTTCGCGCGGCGATTGTTATCGGAGACGCCCCATTCGGAGCTGATCCAGCCGGCCTGTTCGATACGATGCAGCGCGGGATAGAGCGAACCCTCCTCGACGCGCAGCACTTCGCCCGAGACCTGTTGAATATGGACGGTAATGCCATAGCCATGCATCGGCCCGCGCACCAGGCTTTTCAGGATCAGCAGATCGAGCGTGCCCTGCAGCACGTCTGGATTGGTTTTGCTCATGCTTTACCTATAGATGTCTATGGAAGTATGCGCCGGAAATGGCGGGGTGTCAAGCGGGGTGGTGTCAGGAGTCACTGCGGAAGCGGCTGTGGCCGGAAAAAACGGGCGCGGTCATTCAAACCGCGTGTGCTACTGGCGGCTTTTCAGTGCACGGTTCGCGCCAGGGAAGGGCGAGCCAAAGTTTCCGTTTCGGTACGCCGCCAGCATCTGTTCATGCGTCAGGATGCTGCTGAGAAACGCCCGGCGGCGGATTTCTTTTGCCAGCTCTTCCCGGGTCACGAAGCCGTCGCGATCCTGATCGGCGGCGTCGAGAAGATCGCGGAGTCGCCCGGCATTCGGGTTCAGCCGCTCATCCTTCGAAATCTTGCCATCGCCGTTCGTATCGAAGTCGGACAGGAAAATAGAGACCACGATGGCCACGGGATCGGGGAGAACGTCGCCGGACGTCAGCCTGCGATGACCATTTTTGTCGAGAGTGCGGAGCGCGGCCGGTGCGTTCCGGATCTCGGCGGCGGAGATTTCGCCGTCGTGATCGCCATCGAGAGCCGCCAGCACCGGGTTGTCGCGCATGAATGCGGAGCGTGCGCGCTGAATCCGCAGTGGCACGGGACGCGGCTCGCCGTTGCTGCTGCTATCAGGGGCGGGACCGCCACCGAAGCCGCATTCTTCGGCGTTCAGCCTGCCATCGCCATTCTTGTCGAGAGTCCGCAGGGCCGTGGGCGCGTTGGCGATTTCATATGAGGAGATGACGAGGTCCTGGTTGGCGTCAAGCGCGCTGAGCACGGGCATTACGCGAAAATACAATACCGTGAACCAGCTCTCGGGTTCGGCACGTTCTTCGCTCACTTCCACCGTTGTATCGAGATCGGTGGAGGCTACGGGTGGTGTTTGTACTTCGATGAGTCCCCCATGCGGGCGGTGCGAGCCGATCAGCAGCGCGGACAATCGCACGTGACCTCCACCGTGGGCGATGGCATAGGAGAGCGCGGCGAAGATGGCGAACGAGAGGATCCAACCGTTGATAAGGGCGCCGCGCCGCGGCTTGAAACTTTCGCAGATGTAGAAAGCGGGCACGCCATCAGTGGCGCAAAGAGTAGCAATACTAGCGTCAGGCCGCGGTCCAATGTGCGGGCGCAGGGCCCATTGCCGCCACAGCGACACGACGGCGTCGGTCATAAGCGAGGCGCGGCTCTCCATGGCCTGGTCGAAAATCCACAGCATTTCGCCGGCGAACCGCTGCCGGAACGGGCGCGGATGCAGGCGAAGTAAACAGATGTAAAGGAAACGGATCATCACGCACCCCTTTGTTTCGCCGTCTGCAAGCGCAGCCGGGCATCGCGAACTACGCCTTCGAGGCGGGCAATCTCGGCGGAAAGCACAGCCCGTCCCAGGGAACTCAAGCGGTAATAGCGCCGCCGGGGATCGTCTGCCCCACGGCGCGAAACTTCCTGCACTAGGCTGAGGTCCAGCATCCTTTGCAGGTTGTCGTAGAGCGTTCCGGGACCGAGTTTATAGTGGCCCTCAGACTGGCGCGCCACCTCCTGCATGATGCCGTAGCCGTGCAGTTCTTCGCCAGCCAGGGCGAGCAGGATGTGCAAAGTCGCGGGAGCCAGCGGGAGAAAGCGGCGGGCATCGTCCTTCATATATCGGAATCCGTTATATCAGATTCCGATTATGAGGTCAATTCCTCTCCCAGGACCGCGCCGGGGATCAAACGGCTGTTAGAACTCGTAGCGCGCGCTGAGCTGGACCACTCGCGGATTGGTCAGCACGCTGGTGTATTTGCCGAAGTTCGCCGGATCGCCGAGCCCGAGATTGATGGTGTTGGTATCAAAGCGGACGGTGTTCGAGACGTTGAACGCTTCGGCGCGGATCTGCAGCGTGTGCGGATGGTCTTTCAGGCTGAAGAGCGTAAATCGCTTGGCGAGCCCGACATCGATGGTAAAGAAACCATCGCCGCGGACACCATTGCGCTGTCCGCTTTCGCCGGGCAGCGTGAAGTCGTATGCCGCCAGAGCCGAGGGCGGGTTGGCGAAGATGTTCGGGCCCGAAGTACCGCTCGAAGTCGCAGCTGCGGCGTTCTTCGTGGTCCTCTGCCCGGGAACGGGGGCGATCTGGGTAGCGTATGGACCATACTGCCAGTCGGTGGGCCAGTTACCGCCATCATCGACGCTGGCAGGCAGACCGGAAGACTGGCGCCAGATGGTGCTCACCTGCCAGCCGCCGATCAAGGCGTCGGCAAACCGGCTGGCGCCGCTAAAGTAGCGTTTGTTCTTCCCGAACGGTAACTCGGCGACCATGAAGGCGCTGAAAAGGTGGGTGGCGTCGTAATCAGAAACTGCCTTCATCTGCGCCGGGAACCAAGCGTTCTCGATAATTCCGCGGAACGCTCCGTTGGGATCGGCATTGGCGGCATCGCCATAAGAGCCGAGATCGATGGATTTCGACCAGGTGTAGTTGAAATCGAATTGCAGGTTATCGCTGAAGCGCTTGCGGACGCTCCATTGCATGGCGTGGTAGCTTCCGGTGCCGATGGACCGCATGGCGGAGAGCCCGGCAAACTGTGTGCTGTACATGGCGTTCGGGCCGAGAATACTGCAGGGGCTGCAGCCGGAGCCGATATCGTCCAGAAATTGGCTGGCGGTGGTTTCGTTATACAGCGTCGGCACGAAGTAGTTTTCGTAAATGAACTGCGTAGCGGTCTGGCCGGGAACTGCGTAGCCAGGGAAGAGGTTCTCGAAGAACGGAATTGGCTGCACTTTGGATGTATCGGTATTGGCGCGCGCCAGCTTGGACATGGCTTGCGCCGCCTGGAACCAGGTCTGGCCACTCTTGGAATCCCTGAGGTTGGTCGGCATGGCCACATCAGTCTTGACCAGCGAGTGGCGCGACAGACGGCCCACGTACGAGCCTTGAATGAACAGGCCATGACTGAACTCGCGGCCGATGCTGAAGTTCATGTTGATGGTGTAGGGCGCTCGTAGTTTGTAGTCGATGGAATTGGTCACACCGAGGATATCGGGATAGGTCTGCGGGAA
>DATLVQ010000535.1:0-14769 GCA_035577325.1 Bryobacteraceae bacterium
GCCACCGTCCCGAGGAGTAGCAAGGTGGAAGGCTCGGGGGCCGGATCAACCGTCACCTGTTCGTTGAAGATAATTGGAAGCCCCGAGAAATTGGGGGAACCGAGCGGATCGGCGACAACAAAATCCAGTTGATAGGTTCCAACATACTCACCTTGCGCCGCTCCAAAGTAGCTGGCGAATGCTTGACCGATCGCCAACGTAACTCTACCAGTCGTGCGGTATCCATACCCGCCATATCCTAAATTCAGCAGTTCGGGTGTGCTGATTTCTACCAAAGATGCTGAGGAAAAGACCTCGCCAAGGCACGTTGGGCCGGCCCCGCTGTTGTAGACGAAGCCCAGTGCCTCGCATTCTGCTGGCGTACCGGCATTAGTAAAAATTCCCGTCCTGGCTTCAAAACCGCCGAGAGTCAGTTGCCTACTTGGGCCACCGAGCAGTCCACATGCGTCGGCGCAGACCGCAACCGGGGTTCCATCTAGGCTAAAGAAGACGCCAAATCCAGGCGACGGATCGCCTTGTATGCCATCTGCTCCGACAAATACGCCGTCGGTGGGTGTGTACGGGCCGTTGTACCCGGAAAAGCTGATCCCCAGCGTATCGGCCCTTGCGGCCGTCGCCAGCAGCGCAAACATAAGCAGTTGAAGTGTGCGCATAGTCCTCTGGAAACCCCTTAAATCATCTGTGGAAATTAGGGAGCAATGGGTCTGGTGCGAACCAATTGGATGAGGATGAGCAAGGCCGATAGCTAGAACACGCCGTGCCTTCTTTGCCAGGCCCCACGTCCTGGCATTCTCGCCTCTCATTTTTGTCCACCCGTTTCAGAGTCAACCGGCCTGCAAAGGCTCCGAGCGCCAAGTCCCACGATCAACGAGAACATCAGGACCCAAGAAGACGGCTCAGGAGTATAAACGATCCCTACAATCTGGCCACTGTCATTGATTCCGAAGGCAGCAGTATAAGAGGCGGCGGGACCTGGGTAATTAAGCGTGGTGAACACGCCACCCGTGTCCAAGAAGCCAAATTGGTTGGTATTCCCGGGAGGGTCCGCTAGAGCGGCCTTGGAGCCTCCAAACAGGATTCCGAGGAGCAGCAGCCCTGTGATGGCAAGGCGTTTCCCCTGTCGCGCCAAAGTGAGCAGTTGACGTTGAAGTGTGCGCATCGCAACCTTATAGATCTCAAAAAACTTGAAGGCGGGAGCATACTCCTATCGGCGACGGAAAGCAATGCCGATCCATAGACATGCCGCGTCCCTGACATTCCTTTGAACAAAAACAGCGCTATGACGGCTGACGTTGCGAACAGGATCTGTGAGGATGACTCCGGCACTAGCGCTGGAGTTTGTGCCCAGCTTCCCGGCAAAGTGAAATTCTCCTTGGAGTAGCCGATGTCATGGTCTGTCCGCAAATCTTCCGTGCCACCGTTTGCGTTGG
The DNA here is from genome assembly GCA_035577325.1 of Bryobacteraceae bacterium. Classification (GTDB taxonomy): domain Bacteria; phylum Acidobacteriota; class Terriglobia; order Bryobacterales; family Bryobacteraceae; genus QHXW01. Next base: position 1,431 of record DATLVQ010000535.1, read on the forward strand.
AGGTTCTCACGTCCATCGCCGCTGTTTGCCCATCCGTATCGCGGGTGAAAAAGCTCTTGGCCCGAAGCGGCGACGGAAAGCAGAGCAGTCCGTTCCGCTCATCGCGATGCTCGTCAATTGGGGCGCCAAATGATTGCGATGTGTAGCCCTGTGCACGGTACTTCGACAACCAACATGGTATTCACACGGGTCTGTATGGTCGAGTCCTGCGCTCGCGCGAGGTCCGCCGCCGATTGTTAACGGCATCACGCAGTGGTATCGTTTGGTCGGCCTGATCGCGCCATTTTGAGGACTGGTGCTGGCGCGGCGCGGGCAATTTTTAACGGGCCAAAGGGTAAGCCTGGAAACGACGGAGGCAACGGTCACCTGAAAATGCGGAAAACTGCAATTTGCGCTCACGTTTTGGTCATAGCCTTGGCCATCCCGATACTCTGCTCTGCAAAAAACCGGAAATGGCAGGAGGGAACGGTCGTCTATGCTGAGCGGCAAAGCGAGGCTCCTGCTCCAAGCGATTCAGTTGCCGTTACGGATTCAGGGAACGTAGTCCGGACAGTAATGAATCGCGGTATCGAAAAGCTGATCGGATTGCCGGGACAACGGCAGTGGGCAAAGTACTGGATTTATGTTCTGGACACAAGGCGGTTCAGGTATGTAGCGGCGAGCAAGCGTGCGATTACAATTAGCGACGAGCAGACCGTCAAATTCGCCGTTGAGGGTGGTAACCTTTTTGTGCTCGGCGACGATGGGAAGGAACAAAAGCTTGAGTTGGTCAAGATTGCCCAAGCGTCACCGCAGAGCACTACTCCCTCAACGCCAGAGTCTAGCCAGCGTTCGCCGGAAGACACCCCTCCAACTCTCCGGAGGCCCATTGAAGCCCGGAACGAGGAGCCGGAGGAAAACACGACTGCGCCGGCGCTCCAGAATCCTAGCTTGCCTCCCGCTAAAGCGGAGCTGGCCATTGAATCGGTGCCGGATGGTGCCGCGATCCAGCTAAATGGAAAACGGATCGGCCAGACGCCATCAGAAATATCGGTTAACCCCGGCGTGGCTACCATCTTGATCGAAAGAGCTGGGTACTTTTTGTGGGCCGACACCGTGGTGCTACAAGCTGGGGAATCAACCAAGGTCAAAGCGAACTTGAAGCCTTTGCCGGTGAACGATCCACCTGCACAGACAGGTGCCACTGGCAAACAACCCGTCCAACCGTCAAACACGCCATCACCAAGCAGCGGAGTATCCGCGCCCCTCAAGGTGGATTCCTGCCAGCCATTTCGCGCGAAATACGATCAGCTACAAATTGGTGACCAATGGACGAAAATCAGCCAGATCTTTGGACGCCCGACGAGAATGGAGGACACGGCGCGCGAGACTGCATACGTACACGAGTATGCAGGCTGCACCTTAACATTCCGCGCGGGTTCCAGCGGAACACTGGTAGCGAAGGAGGCCAATCCATCGCTCAGGAAAGAATCGGAGAGTGAGGCTCGGGGATCGAATACATACCTGGTGCATGCGGGCAATGGCGTATCGGCGCCCGTTGTTCTCTACAAAGTCGATCCCGAGTACTCCGAGGAAGCCCATAAGGCCGGATACTCGGGGACCGTGGTTCTAACGCTGGTGGTTGACGCGACCGGTGAGGCACGTGACATTCGGGTGATCCACAGTTTGTGCGTCAGCCTCGATCAAAAGGCAGTTGAAGCCGTGAACAAGTGGAAGTTCAAGCCGGGCTACAAGGATGGTAAGCCGGTGGCGGTACAGGCAACCATTCAAGTGAATTTTCGGCTCTGACGAACTGCCCGCCTTCAACTGACCGCCCGATTCGGGCTAACTACAAAATCTGCCGCGTGTGGAGGGTCCAATCTGCTTGATTTCTAAACCAAAACAGTTTAGGATATGCCTGTGAGGCAACCAGACATTCGCGCGTTCACAAGTTGGCTCGGCAAGCGCAGCTACAAGGCTCGGCTGGAGCGGTTTGGTCTGGAGCTGCTGCAGGAAATCGCCCGCGAGAACGGCAAGCTAGGCGGGCGGCCGAAGGGAAGCGGGAAAAAGCAGAAGAAAGGCGGCAAGTGAATGGCGGTCTACAAACAGCCGAAGAGCAAATATTGGTGGTACAAGTTCACCTGGAATGGAGAGCCGATTCGAGAGAGTACGAAGCAGACGAACAAGCGGATAGCCGAACAGATGGAAGCCGCGCACCGGACGGCACTCGCCAAAGGCGAAGTAGGAATACGCGACAAGAAGCCGGTGCCCACGCTGAAGGATTTTGCGGAACGCGACTTCCTGCCGTTCGTGCGCTCCACGTTCACCGCGAAGCTGAAGACCCAGAAGTATTACGAGTACGGCGTCAAAAGCTTGCTGGCATTTGAGAGGCTGGCAACCGCGCGTCTGGATTCCATCACGACCGAGACGATTGCGGCTTTCGTCGCGGTGCGCAAGGGAGCGGGCGTTCAGATAAGCAGCATCAACCGCGAACTTCAAGCACTTCGGAGGATGTTCCACTTGGCCCAGGAGTGGGGCAAGGTGGAGAAGGCGCTACCAACCGTGCGCATGGTTCCCGGCGAGAATCACCGGGAGCGAGTCCTTACCTCGGAGGAAGAGGCACTATATTTCGCCGGGGCGAAATCGGAGGCGATGAATCAGCACATGGACGCCAGCTTGCTTTCGGACGTGGCGAGCATCCTCCTGGATTGCGGACTCAGGCCTGAAGAATGCTTTCGGCTGCGCCCGGAGAATGTCCGAGATGGGAAGATCGAGATTCAGTACGGCAAAACCGACAACGCCCGCCGTCGAATTCCCATGACTCCACGGATACAAGCGATTTTGGATATGCGCCTCTCTAAGACCGCTGGTGGCGAGTGGGTCTTTCCGGCTCCCACGAAGAGCGGACACATGGAGCCTTCCACCCTCAAGAAGCAGCACGCGAAAGCAATTGACCAAGCCACGGCCATCCTTCGGAAGCAGACCCAACGGGAAGACACCGAGTTCCAAGGATTCGAACTGTACACCTTGCGGCACACCTGCCTAACCCGATGGGCACCCCACATGGACCCTTGGACATTGGCATACCTCGCCGGGCACCGCGACATGAACATCACGAAGCGCTACGTTCACCCGCAAGAGCAGACCGTCCGCGCGGCGATGGATCGGGCACAAGTGGCAAACAGTGGGCATACTTCTGGGCATACCGGACAACAAGCAGATTTGCAGACCACACCCGTATTGACGCCAACCATTTGATTCGTTTTTGGTTAAGTGGTGCGCCCGGAGAGACTCGAACTCCCGACCTACTGGTTCGAAGCCAGCCGCTCTATCCAACTGAGCTACGGGCGCGCACCGGTCATTCCGCCAAATCTGTTTGAAAATACGAAAACATCTTGCAGCTGTTTGAATCAGTCTATCAGAATGTACGGGGGCGCCGGAGGCGCGCGGTATTGCGGTGCCAGGCAGGCTATTGACCAAAAAAAATGTGACCGCCGGCGCGAATCGGATGTAACCAGTCCCCGGGGTGCATCGCCTCTTCTTCAAATCCCCGTTACGATAGCGGGTGCAGCCTGCATCTATCCGAAACTGCGCCCGCCCAAACATTCTCCGCTGCGGACATTGCTCCTTAGTCGGGCCCGCACTGGAGAGTAGTCATTTGGGTGCTGCAGTTTCTATTTACCGCGCTGGTCCGCGTGACCTCCTGACACCGAAAGATGCGGATCCGGCGGCCGGCGGCCCGTAGTGTTAACGGGTCCGGCGGGCTAACTCCCGACACTGGCTATGCTTCCGCGGTTACGTTATCAATGGCTCCTCAACTGCTCACAATTCTGCGCCAGCGCAACAGAGCCGGCGGAGGGAAATGTGCAAGAACGATTGACGGCTTTCTTACGCGATGATCAAGGACAGGACCTGATCGAATACACGCTGCTTCTGGCTTTCGTGTGCCTGGCAACTGCCGCGTTGTTTATCAGCAGCGGTGGCAGCCTCACCGGGATTTGGACAACCGCCAACTCGCAGCTTACCGTGGCGAACGCCGCAAGCGCGAGTTAACAGCTTCTGGTGGGAAGAGGTTTGTGTGGCATGCAGCCGCATAGGAGATAACTAAAGTGACGTCGTCCTGCGCGCTGTTTGTCACCCGCTGGCGCCGTGGTGTTGTGACAACCTGTCACCAGGGCCAGGCGCCGGCAGCCTAACTAGCTCACTGCTCTAGACTTGGACCACCTGTAATCCTGGTATGAATCGTGCTCTATAGGAAGCAGGAGTGAACCACCATGAAAACGATGTTGCACAACTTTCTTCAGGACGAACAAGGCCAGGATCTGATCGAATATACGCTGCTTCTGGCTTTCGTATGCTTGGCCTCCGCCGCGCTGTTTATCAGCGCCGGCACAAGCGTTGGAGGTATCTGGAACCAAGCCAATACCAGACTGACGGCCGCCAACTCTGCCGCCGCCAGCTAGAACATTATTGAGGAGGGGCGTGGACCACATGCCCCTATCTCACTGCCGCCATCCGTCGAATCGATCGGTGGCAGTCAGTCCAGGGAGATCGCGATATGAGGTCAGTGGAACGAACGGTTGAGGAAAATGCCGGGCAATCCCAGTCGTTAAGTGAGACGGACCCCGGCGCCCACGTGGGGAGCCGTAAATCCTTCGCAGGTCTGCCGCAGCAAGCATCTGCCAGCTCAGGGGAGAACCGGGCTCATGAGCGCGTGACGCTTCGCGGTCAGATCGAGCTGGTATGGCGGGATGCCAAACAGCAAATTCGTTCCATGGAGGCCAAAGTGCGCAATGTGAGCCGTGCAGGCGCGCTAGTCCATTGTCATCACAGTTTGCCGGTTGGATCTTTTGTTCGTATCCGCTCCACCGAACTGTACTTCCTTTCCGGTTGCGCGCGCGTCCAACACTGCTCGCGCCGCGCTTTTACCTACCATATCGGATTGAAATTCTACGCCGAGTTGCCCGCCCGCTACCACTAACTCTGCTCTTCGTGCCGGCAGCGATCCGTTTGCTCCGGCTGCGTCTCGCGGTGAGTTGGGCACGGAAAGCGATATCTTTCAACTGGTTCGATACGGCTCGCCAATTAGCAGGCTTTTGCGCCCGGGTTACGATACAATACCGCAGGCCTTAGCTTGGCGTATTTTTACGAAAAGCATTAACCGTGCGCCGGCGCGGGCCGAGGTTGGGGGGGAATCGGACATCTGGCGGAGAAGATTCTGAATCTGACCGCCATCGTTGGCCAGGTCTCGATCAGCCGTTGACCGGCGGCCCGCGTGTAGGCCTGTGGAACGCGGTTTTCGGCTTCGCCGTTTCCCCCAATTCAGAAAACGCCGCTACTTGATCTCCAGAATCTCTTTTTCCTTGTTTTTCGCGGCCTGATCCAGCTTCAGCATGTAGGTGTCGGTCATTTTCTGGATCTCGGCGATCGCGCGGCGCTCTTCGTCTTCGGCGATTTTCTTGTCCTTGAGCAGCTTCTTCACAGCCTCGTTGCCGTCGCGCCGGATGTTGCGGATGGCTACGCGATGATCCTCAGCCACGGTGTGCAGATGTTTTACCAGTTCTTTGCGCCGCTCTTCGTTCAGAGGGGGAATGGGTATGCGAATCAGCTTACCGTCATTGGCCGGGTTCAGGCCCAGATCGGAAGCACGGATGGCCTTTTCAATGACGCCGATCTGCGACACATCCCAGGGCTGCACGGTTATCAGGGTGGGGTCGGGCACGTGGAGATTGCCCACCTGGTTGAGCGGGGTCGCCGTGCCGTAGTAATCCACGCGAATGTGATCGAGAAGGCTCACCGAGGCCCGGCCTGTTCGGATGGAGGCCATGCCGTGCTGCAGATCGGTAACTGCCTTTTCCATGCGGCTCTTGACGCTGGCTTCAATTTCCTTGACCGAGCTAAAAGCATGCCCCGCTGGGGCTGAATGAGATTCGGGTTTCATAGCGAGCTAGTGAATGAGCGTGCCGATTCGTTCCCCCATCGACATACGCATTATATTGCCGTTGGTGTTCAGATTGAAAACGAGAATCGGCAGCTGATTGTCGCGGCACATGGCGATAGCAGACGCGTCCATCACGCCCAGCCCTTTCGACAGCACTTCCAGGTACGACACCTCGGTGTACATGACGGCGCCGGGAGACTTGAGCGGATCTTTGTCGTACACGCCGTCGACGCGCGTGGCTTTGGCGATCACCTGCGCTTTGATTTCGAGCGCGCGCAGCGTGGCGGCGGTATCGGTCGAAAAATAAGGATTCGAGGTGCCGCCGGCGAAGATCACGATGCGGCCTTTTTCCAGGTGACGGATCGCCCGGCGCCGGATATAGGGCTCGGCCACCTGGTTCATCTGGATCGCGCTCATCACGCGCGTGGCCACGCCCATTTGTTCGAGCGCGTCCTGCAAGGCGAGTGAATTGATGACGGTGGCGAGCATGCCCATCTGATCGGCGGTTACGCGATCCATGGTGCGCGCGGCGGTGGCCACGCCGCGAAAAATATTACCGCCGCCCACCACCACGCCGAGCTGCACGCCCGCCCGGGCCACCTCCGCTACCTCCGCGGCCAGCTGGCGTACGCGTTCCGCGTCGATGCCGAAGGTAGCGGCGCCGGCCAGCACTTCGCCGCTGAGCTTCAGCAGAATACGCTCGTATTTAGGCACAAATTCAGGCCTGGACGGGTTCGGAAACCGCAGTCTCGCCGCCGCTGGAGCCAGTGGCCGGCGCATCGCCTACCTTGAAGCGCACGAAGCGCGAAACCACGATATTCTCGCCCAATTTCGCGATCTTGGTCTTGATCAACTGGTCGATGGTGAGCGTGTTTTCCTTGACGAACGGCTGCTCGTACAGGCAGATCTCTTCGTAGAACTTGCTCAGCCGCCCTTCAATGATCTTGTCGACAATCTTCTCGGGCTTGCCTTCGGCCAGCGCCCTTGCCCGCTGTATGTCTTTCTCTTTCTCCAGCGCCGCGGGCGTTACATCTTCCTTGCGGATAAACTGCGGGTCCGCCGCCGCGATGTGCATGGCGAGGTCGTGCACCAGTCCCTGAAAATCGTCGGTGCGCGCCACAAAATCCGATTCGCAGTTGACTTCAACCAGCACGCCGAGCTGGGCGCCATGGTGGATATAGCTGCCGATCAGCCCCTGCTTAGTGGTGCGGGAAGCCTTCTTCACAGCCGACGTAATACCGCGTTTGCGCAGCACGACCTCGGCTTCCGGCAAATCGCCCTTGGTCTCTGTAAGCGCGCTCTTGCATTCCATCATGCCAGCGCCGGTGCGCTCGCGTAATTGTTTGACTAGTTGTGCGGTAATCTCCGCCATATTAATTTCCCTGGAAAGTTATGGCCACGGCACGGATACGGAGAGGCCAAGCGGTTTGCGCCGCCCTGCGTCTCCGCGCCCGCGCCGTGGAATGAATTTTAGTGGCCGCTCTTGGTGACGGCCGGTTCGGGAATCGCTTCCGCGGTCTCGGAACCTGGGCCCTTGCGCTGCGACGCCGCTCCCTCTTCTTCCACGAACGTTTCCGCCATGATCTCTTCGGCGTACTTGGGATCAACGTACTGCGTGTATTCGATGGCCTCTTCGCCCGGCGTTTCCGTCACGATCTTCTCGGCGGCAAAATCCTGTTCAGTGGCCAGCGAGCGGCCCTCGATCACCGAATCCGCGATCTTGCTGGTGAACAGGCGGATGGCGCGCAGGGCGTCATCGTTGCCCGGAATCACCCAATCGACCTCGTCGGGATCGCAGTTGGTATCCACAATCGCCACCACCGGAATGCCCAGCCGACGCGCTTCTTTGACGGCGATGGCCTCCTTGTTGGAATCGATGACGAACACGACATCCGGAAGCCCCGGCATGTCTTTAATGCCCGCCAAATTCTGGTCCAGGTGTTTGCGCTCGCGTTCCAGGCGGATGACTTCCTTCTTGGGCCGCGCGGCGTAACCGCCATCGGTCGCCATGGCCTCGAGTTCCTTCAGCCGCTTGATGGATTTCTGCACAGTGAGCATGTTGGTGAGCAGCCCACCCAGCCAGCGCTGGTTCACGTAGTACATCTGGCACCGCTTGGCCTCTTCGGAGACGGCATCCTGCGCCTGGCGCTTGGTGCCCACGAAGAGCACGTTCTTGCCTTGCGCCGCCATCTCGCCCACGAACCGGGCGGCGTCCTTGAACATCTTCAAGGTCTTCTGCAGGTCGATAATATAGATTCCGTTGCGTTCGCCGAAGATGTACTCTTTCATCTTCGGATTCCAGCGCTTGGTCTGGTGCCCGAAATGAACGCCCGCTTCGAGCAATTCCTTCATTGATATTGCTGGCAAACTACCTCCTCAAAAATTTTCGGGCAGGGCGAAACCTGCCGCGCCGTGTTCAGCCGGGCGCACACGTCCCAAAGCGAAATTTGCGTGCGCCGTGGAAACCGGAGTTTGGAAACCGGAGCGCCGGGGTTCAACACGAAAGAAACCACAGCACTCCGTATGCATGACTACCGTTTGGAAAATTGGAAGCGCTTGCGCGCGCCCTTCTGGCCGTACTTCTTGCGCTCGTGCTTGCGCGGATCGCGCGTGAGAAATCCAAGCTTCTTGAGCCGCTGGCGCAGTTCCACATTAAACTCAACCAATGCCCGCGCGATACCGAGGCGAGCGGCGCCTGCCTGTCCGGCGACGCCGCCGCCATTGGCCAGAATCAAGACATCAAATTTATCGGCAGTTTCGGTGGCCAGCAGCGGCTGTTTCACCGGCACGCGCAAAGACTCGGTTGGAAAATATGAATCGATCGGCTTCCCGTTGACGTGAATATCGCCCTTGCCCGGCCGCAAGAAAACTCTCGCCACCGACCTCTTTCGCCGGCCCGTTCCCAAATATTGCACCATCGTTGCTGGCACTCAATAACCTCTCTATGCGACCTGTTTGCCTTGCGGCTTCTGCGCGGAGTGCGGATGTTTGTCTCCCGCATATACCTTCAGCTTGCGGTACATCTGCTTGCCCAATTTGGTTTTGGGCAGCATGCCGAAGATTGCGTCTTCGATCATCCGCGTAGGCCGCGTGGCCCGCATTTTGCGCGCGCCGACTTCGACCAGCCCCCCTGGGTATCCCGTGAAGCGGCGATACGTTTTCTGATCGTCTTTCTTCCCCGTCAACTTTACTTTGGCGGCATTGACGACGATCACATGATCGCCCGTGTCCAAAAACGGGGTGTAGCTGGGCTTATGTTTGCCCATCAATAACATGGCTGCCTGGCTGGCCAGTTTGCCGAGCACAACATTATCGGCATCCAGCAGGTGCCACTCGCGTTTGATCCCCGGCTTAGACGGGAACTCGGTACTCATCGACACACGTCTCCACTTATGCAGTTTCTAATCATTTAGGCTAGCGGACCCAACGAGCGATTGTCAAATCTGATAGCGCATTTTTGCGCGGTTTGGGAGCGGCAAAAGAGGTGCATAAACGCCCATTGGCAACGCGTAAACACGGCTTTGGGTGCGTGGCGTCACATGCTCCGGAGCCCGCTCAAGCGGGCTTGCCGGACTTCGATGGGCTGATAAGAATATGGGCGTTGCGGCCTTCGAGACGCGGCGTGCCCTCCACACTGCCAAACGCCGCCAGGTCCTCGGCAAAACGGACCAGCAGCTTCTTCCCGAGGTCCGTGTGGGCGATTTCGCGCCCGCGGAATTGCACCACCGCCTTCACACGATTCCCCTCTTTTAGAAACCGGATGGCGTGGTTTTTCTTGAAGTCGTAATCGTGGTCGTCGGTATTGGGCCGGAATTTCAGTTCCTTTACCTGCACCACGTGCTGCTTTCTCTTGGCTTCGTGCTGTTTTTTCTTGAGCTCGTATTGATAGTGGCCGAAATCGACGGCTTTGGCGACCGGCGGCACCGCCGTGGGCGAAACAAGGACCAGATCGAGGCCCAGCTCCTGGGCTCTGCGCAGAGCTTGCGCCGTAGGCATGACTTCTGCCGTGCCATCCGGGAACACAGCGCGTACTTCGCGCACCCGAATCGATTCGTTCACGTTCTCTCTGCGGTTTTGCCGGCGAGGCGGGAAGTTTCTACCAGGATACATGCAGGATCAGCGTTGAGACCATTCAGCGCTAGTGTACTTGGATTTCAGAGGTTTGGCAATCACCGTTTGTATGCCTGGGGACTAGCTTCGCACGCCGGCCGATGGAAAATTGCGCAGCCGCGCTTATTTGGGTGCACTGCGGGATGGCCCCCCGGCATAGCAGACTTCGAGTTGGACTTTCGAAATTGAGTTCAGGACGGCCATCGACCAGTGGACCTGGCTTGACGCACTGTTTGTTATCTCGAGCAGCACCGCTCGCCGAATGGCGTCTATCTTCCCGCCGCCTAGATTGAGTTGCGAAATAGCTGCCTCCATGGGAGACATGCTCGGGTTGAAAGCCGCGTTTTCAGCATAGGCGCCCGGGTAGATACCACCATCGACGGTGGCCAAAACCACGCCGGAATACCCATGGCTGTAAGGCGCATAGCTCATGTTAGCGGCGGCCAGCGCGGCCAGCACGACAGCGTCCTGGCTGTCCGCGGAGAGCTGATGATTCTCCATTCGCATGAGTCCGCCATCGATGCCAAGATTGCTTGGGCCGAACGCATCCGGCAGCAGCCCGCCCAGCGACGCGGGCTTGGCGTTCGGAAGCAGAATCTTTAACGTCGCGGCGGCGGCCAACTCGTACAGGAACTGCCGGCAGTAACCGCATGGCGCGGCCGATATCGCGAGCGACGAAAGACCCGTCTCTCGGTGCATCCACGCGTTCATCACCGCGGCCTGTTCGGCATGCACGGTGAAGTTCAACGCTTCGGATTTGAACTCGACATTGGCGCCATAGTAGAGGTTCCCGCTCAATCCCCGCGCCACGGCGCCCACTTTGAAATTGGAAATCACCGGCTCGGCGTAAAGCGCGGCGAACGGCACGAAGTTCAGCATCAAGTGATCGACACTGACGCCGAGCTGATGCGCTAAGTGCGCCGCGTCCGCCGCTGTGATCGTGCCGCGGAAGCTGGCGGAGGCGCTTGCGCGGCCGAGTGTTTCCTGGAACGGGGCGGGGTGTTGCGCGAGCATTTCCGCCACGGCGGAAGCGGTAGGGCGCATTCGTGAGGCCTCATTTGAAACTCCTCGAAAAAGTTCACCTTGTCAATCGCCGCAGCCGGCAACCGGAAATCGCCAGCGAAAAGTGTCACGCACAGCCGGTTCAGACCCGCGCTGACTTGTTACACTCTCGGCTATGCTGCCTCCCGGCTACACCTGTCTGGCGGAAGTCGAGCCGCTCACCATAGAAATTCAACGAAGCACAGACGGATTGTGGACCATGCATCTGCTCGACCGGCGCGGCGGCTTCAAAGTGATTATGCCTCCAAGCGAATTCGGCCTGCCGGCCGCCAAGGAAAAGGCGCTCGTCAGCGCCGAGTATTACATGCGCAAGTATGCCGGCGACCGAAACTGGACACGGCCGGATTCGGTAGACTGGCGCGAATTCTCACCGCGAAGCGCGATTTGGGAGACGTAGCGCAACAATGAACTTTGGATCGAAGAAACAAAGGCAGGGCTGGCGGAGAGGGGGGGATTCGAACCCCCGGTACAGTTTTTGACCGTACGACGGTTTAGCAAACCGCTGCTTTCGACCACTCAGCCACCTCTCCGGCGAGGCTCTTCCGGTTCGCTATCCGAATATTAACACAGTCACCGTGACCGTCCGCCGCACTACACCACAACCCGCTTGAGACGTGACATGATAGTTCGCATGCCCAATGCCGCCTGGATGCTTCTGCTCGCCGCCGCTCCACTCGCGGCTCAGAATGCAGTGAAATTCGACACTCCCGAGGTACGGGTGATCGAAGTAGTCACCCCTCCCGGGCAACGAAGCGCGCTGCACAAACACGATGTAAATCGCGTGATGATCTATCTCGATGACGGCCATATGGAGTTGACCGATCCGCAGGGCAAAATCGACGACGTACGCTGGAAGGCCGGCGATGTGCGCTGGAGTCCCTCGGGCGGCCTGCACACCAGCGTCAACGTCGGCAGTACGACATACCGGATCGTCGAGGTTGAGCTGAAGAACGGACCTGGGGCCATGCCGGAGAATCCGCTCGATCCGGTGCGCGTGGATCCCGAACGTTACAGGGTCGAGTTTGAAAATCCGCAGGTGCGCGTGCTGCACGCTCGCTACGGCCCGAAAGAGACAGGCGTGCTGCATGAGCACATCCTGAACCGCGTCACCGTGCTGCTGACCGACCAGGACATGAAAGTCACCACGCCCGATGGCAAGGTGACCATGCTTCGCGGCGTGGCAGGCGGCGTCGCCATGGCCGGCCACGCCAAGCATCAGGAGGAGAACCAGAGCCTGCTGCCGTTTGAGGTCGTCGTGGTAGAGATGAAAAGGTAGCTAGGCGCGTCCGGCTGAGAATAATCTGACCCGTCGCAGTAAGCCATCCGCGGCGGTTCAAGCGCCGCGAATCGCTTCCCGCATTTTCAAAACCAGCTTCGGAACCTCGGTAAGCGGCGCCGCGGTCAATTCGTACTCGAGGGCCAGATAGCCCTGGTATCCCGCGCTCCCCAGAGTCTTCAGTATGCGCGGCCAGTCCGCCGGCTGGCTCTTGCGATCGATGTGGACCTCGGATTTGAAATGCACGTTGGTCGCATAGGGCGCGCACATCTCGATCTGATGATAAGCATCGTCTGGGAAATTGCCGGTGTCGAGGTTGATTCCGGCCCACGGTGAGCCTGCCTTTTGCACGATCTCGATCGTACGATCCGCGTTGGTGGTAAGGCCGCCATCGTCCTCCACGCCGATCGTAATGCCCCTTTTCCCGGCCGCTTCAGCGCAGCGCTTCAGCGTTTCGACGGCCCAAACGACCGCCTGATCCTCGGTGGCGCCTTTCGGCACGTCCCCCCCGAATACGCGCACGTGCCCGGCGCCGAGCCTTTGAGCGACTTCGACCCATTTGCGCACCGTCTCGACTTCAGCAGCTTGCAGTTCCGGTGTCGGCTGCGCCATGCGCGCGCCAATGCCGATAGTGTAGATCGAGACGGCGGATCTGTAAGCCAGCTTCTTCAGCGGGAACAGCGTCTGGTCGCTGGTGTCGGGCAGCCAGTAAGCCGTAAGGTCCACGCCATCGGCGCCGAGATCCGCCGCCATGCGGATCAAATCGGCGTAGGTCATCGACCCGGCCTTGAGCTGATCCCGAAACGAGTAAGCGCAAATGGCGGAACGGAAGCGGCCCTTGCCGCTGGTCGCAGCGGTCGCGGCGGGAAGTGCCATCGCGGCGCCCGTCAGTGTTCGAAAGCAATCGCGGCGGTTCATATAGGTATCAGATTACTAGAAACGCGGGCGTGCCACTTCGCGTTGAAGATTCG
>DATLVQ010000536.1:0-5381 GCA_035577325.1 Bryobacteraceae bacterium
TTCCTTGCCGGCAATTCCATGCTCTGGCGAATAGAGCGCGAGCACTTGAATGCCGGCGGCGAGCATGCGGTCCACGTTTCGGCGTCCTTCGCTATCGATGCCGGTTTGATTGGTGATCAGGCCGACGCGTTTGCCCTGGAGCGCCCGAAATCCTTCTTCCTCCCAAACGTCTAGCCCCGAGCGCACCTGTCCGTTACGTGTGATATCACGATGCAGACCGGCGCCCGAAAGCGTTTCGTTGTACCCGGCAAGGCTCACGCCGGAAGTCTCGATACCCAGCGACGCCGCGACGATGGTCGCGACTCTCCCTCGCAGCGATGTAATGGCAGGCCGCAAATGCGGATGCACGGCGTTCGTCAGCAAAATCACGTAGGTATTGGACCGCGTATCGAGCCAGAGCGAGGTTCCCGTAAATCCGGTATGGCCGTACGAGCCCATGGGGAATAATTCCCCGCGTTCGCCGGAGAGTGGCGAATCGATATCCCATCCCAAACCGCGCAAGATCGGCTGATCGGGCGGACTCTCCGGCGACGTAAATTTTTCAACGGTGAGCGGGCTGAAGATTTGCCGGCCTCGCCATGCGCCTTTATCGAGCAGCATCTGGCAGAAGCGCGCGAGATCGCCGGCTGTCGAGAATAATCCCGCGTGCCCGGCGACGCCCCCCATGTAGCGTGCTGTCGGATCATGAACCACGCCGCGCAGCAGCAGATGCTCCTTCTGCAGCATTTCGGTGGGAGCGATACGGGGCCGCAAAAAATCCGCGGGCTGGAACATGGTGTCGTGCATTTCGAGCGGACCGAACACCGTTTTGACTGCGAATTCCGGCAACGTTTCACCGCTCAGGCGTCGCACGATTTCGCCCAGCAGGATGAAATTGATATCGCTGTAAACGAAGCGTATGCCCGGAGGCCCGGCCGGTTTATCGATCAGCGCGCGATGAATGCCGTTTTCGTAACCGCTCCAGGCAGGCTCCAGATCCAGGTCGGGGCGCAGGCCGGAGAAATGCGTCATGAGATTGCGCACCGTGATATCGCTCTTCCCGCCTTGAAACTCCCGCAGGTATTCCGTTACGCGGTCGTTCAAACGCAGCTTGCCATCCTCAAAAAGCTTCATCAGGGCCGATGTTGTAGCTACGACTTTGGTCAGGGACGCGCAATCGAAAATGGTGTCAGCCGTCATCGGCTCAGGGGACGGCAACACCGCGCGGTGACCATAGGCTTTGCGATAAACAATTTCACCAGCGTGGCCCACCAGTAGTACCGCCCCGGGAATACGGTTGTCCCGGATCGCCTGTTCGATGGCATCGTCGAGCTGTGCCGCCGGGAACGTTGCGGCCCAAATGCATGAATAGGTGCCCAGCAATATTCCGCGCAGAATGTGCTTCACATGCCCATCATAACGGCTTTGTGTACGGAAACGGACTCACTCCGCGCCTTGTTTTGACTCCCGTTTTGTGGTCTGCTAGCGTACTGAGTCCCTTGTAAGCTGGCGTTAGAATGCCTTTGAAGAAGAAGACGACCGTGGCGAAACCTACTGGAAAGTCCGAACCCGAACCCGCCGTCGCTCGCGATGGCCCATCACGCCGTAAACCCGCAGGTCAGGATGCCGCTTTATCGGCGGCTGCCGCGGAGGCTCGCGCCGCCGCGCAGGCTCAATTGAAGTCGTTCGAGCAGGCGGTCCGCCTTTTTCATGCGCGAAAATTCGCCGAAGCTCGGGAACTGTTCGTGAAGGCCAGCAGCGGGCCAAACCGCGAAATGGCGCATAACGCCATATTGCACATCCGCATGTGCGATCGCCGATTGGAAAAGCCTGCTGTCAATCTCAAAACCGCCGAAGAGCACTACAACTATGCAGTGGCCATGATCAACGTGCGCAATCTTGCCGACGCGCAACATCATTTGGAGGCCGCTCTGGCGATCGAGCCAAAGGCCGATCACGTGCTTTACGCCCTGGCGCTGGCCAAAGGGCTCGCCGGCGATATCGACGGCGCTCACGACCATCTCAAACACGCCATCGATCTGGAGCCGCGCAACCGGATCTCCGCTAGGCAGGACGCGGACTTCGCGACGTTTTCGAACCAGCCCCAGATTCAACAGTTGTTGTTCCCTGATAAGACGGGCGCCGCTTAACCCGGCCGTCCCACCCAACAACGCGCGCGGTACGCTTGGACATGTCCGATTTGCGGACGATCTTGAACCCGAAGAACTCGGACGGTCCGTTGCGCGTGGTTTCCATCGGCGGCGGTACCGGCCTTTCCACGCTGCTGCACGGACTCAAGCAATATGTGCGCGGCCGCGGCGTGCGGAACTGGCCCTTGGACATCGCCGCCATTGTCACCGTGACCGATGACGGCGGCAGCTCCGGCCGGCTGCGGCGCGAATTCGACGTCCTGCCTCCCGGCGATATCCGCAACTGCCTGGTGGCGCTCTCCGAAGACGAGGGTTTGCTCTCGCGCCTTTTCCAATATCGCTTCGATGCCGGCCGCGGGTTGAAAGGCCACAGCTTCGGCAATCTCTTCCTTACGGCTCTCACGCGCATTACGGGCGATTTCCCCGACGCAGTTAGGGAATCGTCCGAAGTGCTGGCGATCAAGGGGCACATCTATCCGGCCACCGGCGACAATGTGGCGCTCGAGGCAATCCTGGAAAATGGCAAGCGCGTGCTAGGCGAAACTAAGATCAGCAAGAGCCCGCGCCGAATCGTGAGCTTGCATCTGCGCCCGCGTCGTTGCCGCCCGTTGCCCGACGCACTGGCGGCCATCGCGCACGCCGACGTCATAACGCTGGGCCCGGGATCGCTGTTCACCAGCGTGATCCCGAACCTGCTGGTGGGCGGGATCGCGAAAGCCATCCAGCGCTCACACGCCGTGAAGGCTCTATTTGTGAACCTTATGTGGCAGCCCGGCGAGACCACGAATTTCACGGCGTCGGATCACATCGAAGCCATTCACCGCCATGCCCGTTGCAAGCTGTTGGATTACGCTGTGGTCAACACGCGCAAGATCCAGCCTGCGCTGCTCCGCCGTTACGCGCGCCAGGAATCGGCTCCGGTCAAGAACGATTTCAAGGAAATCGCCGCCCTGGGTGTCAAGGTTGTCTGCGGAGATTATGTGCAGGAATCCGGTTTGGTTCGCCACAATTCCGATGCCATCGCGGCCATCGCCATCGAACTGGCCATGGAAGGCCGCAAACGGCGGAAGATGTCGCGGTAGCCGCATCGCGCATTGAATAGTGGGAAACATTTAATAATAGGAAACATGGACACTCGCGTAACGGTTGTCATCCTGGCGGCGGGCCTGGGCACGCGCATGAAATCGCGACGGGCCAAAGTGCTGCACCAGGCCGGTGGAAAAACACTCATCGAGCACACGGTCGATACGGCGCTGACGCTGGCCACTCCCGAACGCGTGTTCGTGGTGGTGGGACACCAGGCTGATGAGGTGCGCGCAGCCGTCGCGGCGCGCGGCGTCCGCTTCATCCAGCAGACCGAACAGAAAGGAACCGGGCACGCGCTCATGGCCGGTCGCGAATCGCTCGAAAGTCTGGGCGGTCTGCTCGTGGTCTACTACGGCGATTGTCCGCGGATTCCGGCGGTTCTGCTCCAGTCTCTGGTGGAGCATCAGAGCCGCTCCGATGCCGCCGCAACACTGGTCGCCGCGGAACTCGACGATCCCACAGGTTACGGCCGCGTGATTCGCGACAAGAGCGGCCGCGTGCTCGCCGTCGTCGAGCAAAAGGCCGGCACGCCCGAGCAGCTGGCTATCAAAGAAGGCAATGTCGGCATTTACTGTTTCCGCGCCGACCTGTTCTGGAAGCATGTCGGCGAGCTCCAGCCAAACAACCCCGCGCGCGAATATTACCTCACAGATATGGTCGAGATTCTGATCCGCGCCAGGCACAAAATCGATGCCTATCGTGCCCAGAGTCCGAGTGAATTGCTGGGCATCAACAATCGCGTGGAGCTAGCCGCGGCGAACCGGCGGTTTCGCGAGCGCAAAGCGCTTGAACTGATGTTCGGCGGCGTCACCATCGAGAAGCCGGAGACGGTCAGCGTGGATGATGCGGTCGAGATTGGCATCGATACCGTGATCGAGCCATTCGCGCAGATTCTGGGCAACACGAAAATCGGCGAGGGATGCCGCATCGGCGCTTGCTCCATCATTCGCGATTCGGTGCTGGCCGATGATGTGAACGTGGGCGCATTCACCATCATTGGCACATCTCGCGTGGCAGCCGGTGTGACCGTCGGTCCGTATGCGCGGCTGCGCCTCGATAACGACGTAGCCGCCGGCGCGCAAATCGGCAATTTTGTCGAACTCAAGAAGACGCGCATGGGCGCGGACGCGAAAGCCATGCACCTGGCGTATCTGGGAGATTCCGTCGTCGGTGAGGACGTCAACGTCGGTGCCGGGACTATCACCTGCAACTTCGATGGGCGCACGAAACATCAAACCAAAATCGGCAAGGGCGCGTTCGTCGGCAGCAATTCAACCTTGGTCGCACCTGTAGAAATCGGACCGGGCGCTTATCTGGCGGCAGGCTCGGTCATCACCGATCCCGTCCCGCCCGATGCCCTGGCCCTCGGCCGGGCGCGGCAGGTAGTCAAGGAAGGTTGGGCGCGCAAGCGGAAGGAAAAGGCGCCGGCCAAAGTGTAAGCCGCCTAAATTCGCATGGCGGTCAAACCCCCACCCAACAGTGCCGGCTGCATGATGCCCATGGGCGTGCTCTTCGCCCTGTTCGGAAGCGTATTCGCCTATCTGGCGCTGACGGGTGGCAAGGGCTACGAATCGCCGGACCAAAAGTGGATGGGCACATTCGTGGCGTTGGCTGTCGTCGTGATCGGCGCCGGCTTGATCGGGGCAGGCCGGGCAGCCACCAAGAACGCCGGTAAACAGCAGGTCGTCGCCGACCAGGCTCCGGGCAAACCGTGGCTCTGGCGCGAAGATTGGGCGCAAGGATACGCCAAACCGGACTGGAAATCGGAGGCCAACGTCCGCGGTCTAATGGGGCTCCTCTTCCTTCTCGTCTCCAGCCCTTCAGTCGCCGGCGCATTCCGGCACCCACCCAAAGAGCAGCAGTATGTTTTACTGATCGTGCTGATATTCCCAATGGCCGGACTCTTTCTCGTCGGACAAAGCCTCCTCATCCGGCTTCGCGAGGCTAAGTTCCACAACGTGCGCCTTACATTTTCGAACCTTCCCGGTGTCCTCGGTGGACATTTCAGTGGACGCGTGGAATCCGCGTTTCTGCTTCCTGCCGGAAATCCCGTGAGCCTTGTGCTGAGCTGTGTGCGCTCTTACATCAGCGACAGCGGAAGCCGTCGCACGCGCTGGGAGACTGTGCTCTGGCAAAATAAGCAAACCGTTGCGCCTTACGTCGGCG
>DATLVQ010000537.1:0-2384 GCA_035577325.1 Bryobacteraceae bacterium
CCAGACGAAGAAAAAGCCCCCGGGGGATTTGGCGATCTCGCCGTAATGTGCCCCCCTCATGTGCATGACGGGCATGGCTGCTGCCATCAATCCGATGAGCAGGATGATGACGTGCCCCGATCGCCGTTCGGGGAGCACGAGCGTCCCGTACAGGAGGAGCGCGAGGACGAGCAGTGCAGTGTTTGAGCTCTCTGCCTTCGATATCCCACGAACGATGTCGTCCGTAATGTGAAGCGTCAGGAAGAGGAGCGAGAGCAGAGATGCGACGGTCAACATGGTGTTGTGCTTCATTGGAAAGTCTCCTTATTGGATTTTATGTGTGCCTCATCACCCTGCGGCCTTTGCCTACCCCATCCAGTACTGCCCGTTCACACCAAACACCAGGAGGGATTGCATTTTGAGAACCCGACGACAACGGCGAAACTCACGAATTTAGCCAGCAATTCGATTATGCCGGTGGCTCGTACAAGTAAGTCAGCCAACCCTTCCCCACTGCAGAAAAGACACACCGGATGCAAGGAAGAAAGCCGATCCGCGTAGAGCCCGTTGTTGGCGTAGAGCCAAATGTTTTGGTGGATCGAAACACCGCGCATCAGGATGTCCAACATGCGCGCTCAGCCGCGGCTGATCCTGCATGGCCGCCTGGACGGAGCTAAATTTCGTTGCGCCACTCGGCGTCCCTGGCGTTAAATAAAAAACATGTAGTTCAAGCAGTCTACATCAGATTTCAGTATTAGTGGTCTTGGATTTCAAATAGTAGTGTAAAATCGCCGCTAAGGCAGATCAAATGGAAAACCCTCGTACACCTCTCCAACGTTCTGTGTCCCGTTCCGCTGATCTGTTGAAAGACCAGCCTCAGATATCTCAGTCGGAGTGGTGTGTGCATGACCTGATTGCAATTCAGGCAGAGACTACTCCCGATGCGGTTGCGTTAACGATGGGCCGCAAGAAGCTTACTTACGGGCAACTCAATGCAAGCGCAAACCGCTTAGCTCATTTTCTTCGCGCAAGGGAAATCGGACCTGAAGTCCTAGTCGGCCTGTCCCTGAAAAGATCAGTCGAGATGGTCGTGTCGATCCTCGGGATTTTGAAAGCGGGGGGAGCGTATGTTCCTCTAGACCCGAATGACCCTGCAGAGCGGCTGTTATTCGAGCTGCAGGATTCCGGCGCAAAAATTCTAGTCACCACGGGCGACCTTGCGACCACCTTGCCCGTCAATGACTTAACCGTTATTTGTGTGGATGCAGACTGGCCTGAGATCGCCCTTGAAAGTGACGCAAATCCTGCGCCTGGGGCTCGGCTCGCGAACCCCGCTTATGCGATATACACTTCCGGCTCTTCGGGCAAGCCGAAGGGCGTCATAGTCACGCACTCCGGGCTGCTGAACTACCTTACATGGGCGGCAAAGGCGTACGGAAAAGAGGCGTGGCGTTCGGCCCTAGTCCATTCCTCCATTTCTTTCGATTTGACCGTCACAGGACTCTACACTCCGCTGCTGGTCGGAGGACAGGTTGAGTTGGTATCCGACGATGCGAGCGTGGAGGCGGTAGTCAGGGCGCTACGGCGCCCCTTAACCCGCGGCCTTGTGAAGATCACACCCGCGCATTTAGATTTGCTCAGCCAACAACTTCGTCCCGAGGAGGCGGCCGGTAAGGTCGAATTATTCGTCATCGGCGGCGAGAACCTGCTTGCCGAGAGCCTGCGCTTTTGGAGAGAGGTTTCCCCAACCACACGTCTAATCAATGAGTACGGGCCGACGGAAACCGTAGTCGGTTGCTGCGTCTATGAGGTTCAGTCCGGCGACCCTTTTACTGGCTCGGTGCCCATCGGTAAAGCCATCGATAATACTTGCCTTTACGTTCTTGACCAGCAATTAAAGCCGGTTCAGGCCGGCCTGCTGGGTGAGCTATATATTGGCGGCGCAGGTGTCGCGCGCGGCTATTTAAATCGGCCTGAACTGACAAGCAAGCATTTTCTTGCGGATCCGTTCTCAAATCGAAGTGGAGCCCGCATGTACAAGACGGGTGACATGGCGCGTTGGCGGGAAGATGGCACACTCGAGTACGCTGGCCGCCTTGACGATCAGATGAAGATCCGAGGTTATCGGGTCGAGCTCGGAGAGATCGAGGCCGTAGCGGCAGAACATCCCGCGGTGCGCCAGTGCGTGGCTTTGGCGCGCGAGGATGAATCAGGAAGCAAGCAGGTGGCCGGTTATGTGATTCCGCGAGACGGGGAAGCTGTCACTCCGAAAGAGTTGCGAGAATTTCTGCGGCTGAAACTTCCCGAATATATGGTACCGGCGCACTTTGTGCTTCTCGATGCGTTTCCATTGACCCCCAATGGCAAAGTGGACCGTCAAGCTTTGTCGCTTGCTGCAAAAACCT
>DATLVQ010000538.1:0-2630 GCA_035577325.1 Bryobacteraceae bacterium
CCACCCTTGCTATTCAGGGGACTAAGGACCGTTATGTGGCTTATGAACAGTCAGTCTGGATCATTGACCGTCTGCTCGCCGCTGGTGTAGACGCCGAGCTTGAAACCATCGATGGCGCCGATCACGGCTTTAAGGGCGCTGACGCCGACCGCGCCGAGCAACGGATGCTGGCATTCTTCGAACGGTATCTGAAGCCGCGATAAGTCCCAGCGCGGCGCCGCGCGGCCGGCTGCGCCGTCGCGATCGGACCGAACCGTAACCTGCCAGGCCACGGAACCCGTCTTTTCAGCGTCCAGTAACCCTAATATCGCCAAAAACGCGCGCTGCCGGGAACTTTTCGTGCCTCAAACGCAATACAGTGTGAAATCCTGATGCAGCCGAGCGACGAAGAGCTGTATCGGCGAATGAGAAAAGGCGACCAGCTTGCCTTCGCCGAGTTGTAGCGTTTGTGAGATCCACGCATTTCCGAACAGCCCAAACGGCTTGAGCCCGCCTTTTTTGCTCCAATTGGACTCCTGGCTGCATCTAAAGTCCTGTTGTTTGGTGGCCTGAGGCCGGACTCGCTTGTTGGTAGTGTCCGACACTACCCCGCTTGTTGTGCCTGCGCCATGTCCATGAAAAAATGAAGGACTCACCTCGACGTCTGCCAGGGACAACTTAGGAGCCGCCATGAATCCGCTGAAGGAGCTGTTGAATTACGGCCAGTCTTTTTGGCTCGACTATATCCGCCGCGGCCTGATAACGAGCGGCGAATTGCAGAAACACATTGTCGAGGACGGTCTGCGCGGCGTCACTTCCAACCCCGCCATTTTCGAAAAGGCAATTACCGGCAGCAACGATTACGCCGCGCTCCTCCAGCAGCTCGAAAAAGAAGGCGTGAAAGATGCCGCCGCCATCTTCGAGCGTCTGGCCATCCCCGACATTCGGGACACCGCCGACATTCTGCGCCCGATCTTCGATCAGGTCCAGGGCGGCGACGGTTATATAAGCCTTGAAGTGTCCCCGTATCTCGGCCGCAACACGCGGGGAACCATCGACGAAGCCCGGCGGCTCTGGAAGCTGGTCAACCGCCCGAACGTGATGATCAAAGTACCCGGCTCCGAAGAGGGAATTCCTGCCATCCGCCAGCTCATTTCAGAAGGCATCAATATCAACGTGACGCTGCTGTTTGCGGTCGAGATGTATGAGCGCGTGGCCGAAGCGTTTATGGCTGGGCTCGAAGACTTTGCAGCAAAGGGCGGTGACATGCGCCGCGTGGCGAGCGTAGCCAGTTTCTTCGTCAGCCGGATCGATGCCGCCATCGACCCCATGCTCGCGGCCAAACCCGAGGGCCACTCGCTCCAGGGAAAAGTCGCCATTGCCAATGCCAAAATCGCCTACCAGCGCTACAAAGATATAGTCAAAAGCTCGCGCTGGAAGGCTCTCGAAGCAAAAGGCGCGCTGCGCCAGCGTCTGCTCTGGGCCAGCACCAGCACCAAAAATCCCCAGTATCGCGACGTAATCTACGTGGAAGAGTTGATCGGCCCTGAGACCGTCAACACCATGCCGCCTTCCACCTTCGACGCTTTTCGCGATCACGGCCGCCTGCGCAACAGCCTGGAGGAAGAAGTCGAAGGCGCCTACGATGTGCTCGATAGCCTGCCGAAAGCGGGTGTCTCGCTCAAGCAGGTTACCGACCAGCTTCTGGTCGACGGCCTGCGCATTTTCTCCGATGCTTTCGACAAACTGCTGAACGCGCTCGATGCGCGCTGCAAGGTCGGATTCAAGCCGAAACTTACTGGCCAGGCCTACACGCTGCCCGAGCAACTCCGCGTTGCGGTGAGAAACTCGCTCGACGACTGGCAGGTGACCGGCAAAGTGCGCCGGCTGTGGAGCCGCGACGCGTCGCTTTGGACCGGCAAGGACGAAAGCAGTTGGCTCGGATGGCTCAGCATCACCGAGGACCAGATCGCGCACGCGCATCATCTGGAAGAGGTCGCGGCTGAGATCAAGTCGGCGGGGTTTAAAGACGTCCTTCTGCTCGGCATGGGCGGCTCGAGCCTCGCGCCCGAGGTCATGGCGCGTACCTTCGGCTCAAACGACAACTTCCCGCGCCTGCACGTCCTCGATTCCACCGACCCGGCGCAGGTCCGGGCAATTGAATCCGCCCTCGATCTGAAGAAGACACTGTTCATCGTGTCCAGCAAATCCGGCAGCACGCTCGAGCCCAATATTTTCAAGCAATATTTCTTCGAGCGTGCCGGCCGCGATGGCAGCCGCTTCATTGCCATCACCGATCCCGGCTCGAAGATGCAGCAGGTGGCCGAAGGAGACCGCTTCCGGCATATCTTCTTCGGCCTGCCCAGCATCGGCGGCCGGTACTCGGCACTCTCTGATTTCGGCTTGGTTCCGGCGGCCATCATGGGTGTGAATGTCGCGAAATTTCTCGACCGTACCGAAGAGATGGTGCACGCCTGCACCTCCTGCGTGGCCGCTGACTATAATCCCGGAGTCGTACTCGGCACGGTTTTGGGCGTGCTCGCTCTGCAAGGCCGCGATAAGGTCACGCTCGTCGCATCGCCGCCGATTGAAGACCTGGGCGCATGGCTTGAACAGCTTCTCGCCGAGTCGACGGGAAAGGAGGGCCACGG
>DATLVQ010000539.1:0-3061 GCA_035577325.1 Bryobacteraceae bacterium
CGCCGTCAGGACGCCGAAGGCGCCTACCAGGCGATGTACAACCACATCGACCAGATTGCCAATCTGCAATTGCACGCGCACACGGATCCGAATCTCCCAACCAAGTAATCGGAGCGCAATACATAATGGATGAGAGCCTGCGGGCGCAGATCGACTCGAACCTCGCGCATCTCGACGCATTGATCCGTCGGGGGCGGCAGCTTCGCGATACTTTGGCAACTTCTCCAACCGAAACATCGGTGCTCGTGTCCAACCGCGCCTGGCAGCAGGATATCGGCGTGGCCATCAATCAATTGTCCGGAGGCAGCAAAGCTCATTGGCTGGCGCGCGCGTTCAGCGAAGCGTTCTTGTTGCGCACCTCTTCGGGCCAGGCAATCGAAGGGGCAGCGCCGGCCGAGATTGTCGAGCGCCTCATGGACGTTTTGGATCAAGCGGTCATTTCACTATCGCGCTTGAATGTCGAACAGACGTCGCCCGTCGCCGCGCCGCTGCCGAGGCGATTCAATTTCGTGCACAACGGCGAACTGCGCCCAGTGCTCGAACAGGCGTATTCCGACAGCCGGGACGCCTTGGAGCAGGGCAATTACGGCCCAGCGCTGATTAATTCGTGCGGGATTTTAGAATCCATCGTGACGGATGCGCTGGAAAATAAAGGGCTCGATTCATTGGTAGCGGTCGAAATCCCCAAAGGGAAAATTGCAAACTGGTCGTTCGACGACCGGCTGGCGGTCGCCGAGAAAGCGCAACTTATTCGCGGGGGATGCGCGCGATTGCCGGAAATCTCGCGGCGATATCGTGAAATTGCCGACGGCGAAGGGAACCCGCAAGTAACAATTACCGAGCAGGACGCCCGGCGTACCATGCAAGTGCTGCATGTCGTAATGCGAGATCTAGATCCCGGGAGGTAGGTTTTTGGTAGCACAGACTTCAGTCTGTGGGGTTTAGTGCCAGCAAGGACGAAAATCCACAGACTGAAGTCTGTGCTACTTACTTCTCAATCTTCGCCAGCAATTCCACAAATTTCTGCTGGCGCTCGGACTGGTCCTGCCCGCCGGCCGATTCCGCCAGCTGCGTCATGTTCATCGAGCAGAATTTCGGCCCGCACATCGAACAGAATTTCGCGTCCTTGTAGAAATCATCCGGCAGCGTCTCATCGTGCATGGCCTTGGCCGTCGCCGGATCCAGCGACAACTCAAATTGCTTGTTCCAATCGAACAGGAAACGCGCATACGACAGCGCATCGTCTCTGTCCCGCGCGCCCGGCCGGTGCCGCGCCACGTCCGCCGCATGCGCCGCGATCTTGTACGCGATCACGCCCTGCTTCACGTCCTCCGCGTTCGGCAATCCCAGATGCTCTTTCGGCGTGACGTAGCACAGCATGGACGCGCCGTGCCATCCGATCATCGCCGCTCCAATCGCGCTCGTGATGTGGTCGTAGCCCGGCGCGATGTCGATTACCAGCGGGCCCAGCGTGTAAAACGGGGCTTCGTGGCACAGCTCCATTTCCTTTTCCACCTGCAGTTTGATCTGATCCATCGGCACGTGGCCCGGCCCTTCGATCATCACCTGCACATCGTGTTCCCACGCCTTGCTCGTCAACTCGCCCAGCACTTTTAATTCCGCGAATTGCGCCGCGTCGCTCGCATCCGCCAGACATCCCGGCCTCAGCCCATCTCCCAGCGAAAAACTCACGTCGTGCTTCTTGAAAATCTTGCAAATCGCCTCGAAATTCTCGTACAGGAAGTTTTCCTTCTTGTGCGTGTTCATCCAGTGCGCCAGGAGCGCCCCGCCACGGCTCACGATTCCCGTGATGCGATTCCGCACCAGCGGCACAAATTCCCGCAGCACGCCTGCGTGAATCGTCATGTAATCCACGCCCTGCTCGGCTTGCTCCTCGATCACTTCCAGCATCAAGCCGATGGACAAATCTTCCGTGCGCTTTACGCGCGACAATGCTTCGTAAATCGGCACTGTACCGATCGGCACGGGCGACGCTTCGATGATCGCTTTGCGAATTGTGGGAATGTCGCCGCCCGTCGACAGGTCCATCACCGTGTCCGCGCCGTAGTGCACCGAGTGGTGCAGCTTCTTCAGCTCTTCTTCAATGTCCGAAGTCGTCGCCGAGTTGCCGATGTTGGAGTTGATCTTGCACTTGAAGGCGATGCCGATGCCCATCGGTTCCAGCGCCTTGTGATGAATGTTGGCGGGGATGATCGCACGGCCACGCGCAATCTCACTGCGCACCAGTTCCGGCTCAATCTTTTCGCGCCCGGCCACAAACTTCATCTCTTCCGTGATCACGCCCTGGCGCGCGTAGTGCATCTGCGAAACGTTGCGCGTCCCGTTGGCCGCCGCCGCTTCCTTCAATCGCTTTTCCAGCCAAGCGTCTCGAACTCCCATTCGCTTCCCCCTGAAGAGTCTCCGCTCGCGGAGCTTCTCTCTCGTGACCGCCGAATTATCGCACCGCGATGCGTGCGCGGCAACCCGCCACACGTAGCACAGACTTCAGTCTGTGGGGTTCCGACCGAATGCCCGGGCCGCCGATGTCCGCCAAGATCAATCCGAAGCCAAGATTAGGGTGGTTGCCAAGATCTAATCGAAATCCACAGACTGAAGTCTGTGCTACTTAAACCGCTTTTCGCAGGGTGATTAGTGTGATTTCGGGTGGGACGCCGAGGCGGATCGGCGCGCCTATTGTGCCGATTCCGCGATTAACGTAAATTGCGCTGGTCGATTGCGGTCGGTGAATTGCTGGGACCTCGAGGTCCTCGTCTTCAGAAACTTCCATCGCCGCAGATAAATATAGGGGGCGACGGTACAGGCCCGCTACGTACGGTGTGAGAAATTCAGCGGGACTCCAGCGATGGTCGAGGATTTCGACCCTCACCTGGCCACCATGCGTGTGTCCGGCGAGCGAGAGCTCGATCCCAAGCTCCGCGGCTTTGCGGAAGGAATTTGGATTGTGGGACAACAAAATATTGGGGACGTCGCGACGCACCAGCGATTCAACTCCAGCAAGCATTGGAGGATGCTTTCTCTCGGTATCGCGTTGGCGCTGGTA
>DATLVQ010000540.1:0-2410 GCA_035577325.1 Bryobacteraceae bacterium
CCTCTCCACGATTGCCCAGGCTTGCCTCGCGGCAGGAAAAAATCGACGTGAACCCCGGGTATTCGAACAGCGCGTCCTGCGTGTCCGGCGTTTCGCCGTTGTCCTCCAACGCCAGCCGGCCGCCGCTCGAAGTCACCGCGGCGGGACCTTTCACTTGCATGGCCCATTGCACCACGTCGATTTCATGCGCGCCCAGATTGGTCATCTGGCCGCCCGAGTAATCCCAGAACCAGCGGAAATGATACAGCGAGCGCTTCGGATTGTATGGCCGCTTGGGCGCCGGTCCAAGCCACATGTCGTAATCCAGATCGTTGGGCGGCGTAGTGTCAGTGGGCGCGCCGAAACCGGGCATGATGTTGCGAAACGCTCCCATGCGCGCGCTCACGACTTTGCCGATATATCCCGCGCGCAGCATTTCGACGGCTTTCTGATAGTGCTTGCCAGATCGCTGCTGCGTGCCCACCTGCACCACGCGGTTGTATCGCCGCGCCGCTTCCACCATCCATCGCCCTTCGCGGATGAAGAGCGTGAGCGGCTTCTCGACGTAGACATCTTTGCCCGCCGCGCACGCCATGATGGTCATGAGCGCGTGCCAGTGGTCCGGCGTGGAGACAACGACGGCCTGAATATCTTTATCGTCGAGCAGCTTCCGAAAATCGGTGTAGCTGCGTGTGCCGCCGCCACAAGCGGCGACGCCTTGCTCGAGACGCGGCTGATAAACGTCGCACAACGCGATCAAATCGGCGTCGTTTTGCTTCTTGAAATCGCGGACATGCTCGCCGCCGATCAGGCCGTATCCGATGAAGCCGAGTTGGACGCGATCGTTGGCGCCCGCAATGCGCGCGTAGGAGGTCGCGCTGAGCGCTGTGAGGAAAGTCCGGCGGGTGGTAGCATCAGAATTTCCTATGCCCATAGCTTTCGAGAATATCACCGATTCCGGCGACCCCTCTCTCTACGATGTGCGCTCCAAAGCGCCCGGCCCGCGCGGCTCTCTGCCTATCACTCCCGAAATGTTACTGGCCCGCCCGTCGGGCGATTTGTTCGGCTGGGCGCAGGACGCCGGCATGGGCTGGGACCCGCGCGCGCTCGGCGGCAAGGAGATCCTGATCCTCAGCACGCACGGCGGCATTCGCAGTCCGGATGGCACGCCGGTGGCCCTCGGATATCACACCGGGCACTGGGAAGTCGGGCTGCTGATGGAGGCCGCGGCGCAGGAGTTGAAGGCGCACGGCGCGGTTCCATTCGCGGCTTCGTGCACAGACCCATGCGATGGCCGCACGCAAGGCACCACCGGCATGTTCGACAGCCTGCCGTATCGCAACGACGCCGCCAGCGTGTTCCGGCGCCTGATCCGCTCGCTGCCCACGCGCAGCGGCGTGCTCGGCGTCGCGACTTGCGACAAAGGCCTCCCCGCGATGATGATGGCGCTGGCCGCCATGCACGATCTGCCGTGCGTGCTCATTCCCGGCGGCGTCACGCTGCTGGCCGAAGAAGGCGAAGACGCGGGCCGCGTGCAATCGGTGGGCGCACGCTTCGCTCACAACCAGATTTCTCTCGAAGATGCCGCCGAGAACCTATGCCGCGCGTGCGCCACGCCCGGCGGCGGATGCCAGTTTCTGGGGACCGCGGCAACATCGCAGGTGGTTGGCGAGGCACTGGGCCTGGCGCTCACGCATTCGGCGCTCTCGCCATCCGGCCATCCCGTCTGGCGCGACATGGCGCGGCGTTCGGCGCGGGCCGTGTTGTCGCTCGAATCGCGCGGCATTACCACGAAGCGCATTCTCACCGACGCATCCTTGCGCAACGCCATGACGGTGCACGCGGCTTTCGGCGGCTCGACCAATCTGATTCTTCACATTCCGGCCATCGCGCACGCGGCGGGGCTGAGGCGGCCGACGGTCGACGACTGGACCGCGGTGAACCGCAAGATTCCGCGCCTCGTCGACGTTCTCCCCAACGGTCCGCGTTCGCACCCGACGGTCCAAGTGTTTCTCGCCGGCGGCGTGCCCGAAGTCATGCTGCATCTGCGGCGCGCGGGATTGCTCGAGCTGGATGTCCTCACTGCAAGCGGCGAAACGCTGGGGCGCATGCTCGACTGGTGGGAAAAATCCGAGCGGCGCACACGCCTGCGCGAAGTGCTGCGCGAACGCGACGGCGTCGATCCGGACGACGTCATCATGGACCCGGCGAACGCCGGCAAACGCGGGCTGACTTCCACTGTCACGTTTCCGCTCGGCAATCTCGCCCCGGGCGGCTCGGTGATCAAGAGCACGTCGATCGATCCGAGTGTCGTGGATACCGATGGCGTCTATCGAAAGACCGGCCCCGCCCGCGTGTTTCACACCGAGACCGCAGCCATTGGCGCGATCAAGAGCCACGGACCCGACCGCATTCAACCTGGCGACATCAT
>DATLVQ010000541.1:0-4525 GCA_035577325.1 Bryobacteraceae bacterium
TAACGCATAGGTGCCGCCCTCGATAAAGTTCTGCCCGGTCGAGAGCGTCTGGAACCAACGAGGCGTTATGGTCTGCCCGAACGCCAGCGACGCGACGAGCGCTAGCAGACCTGCTTGGATGCCGGACTTCATTAGAAGATCGTTCCGTGCCCCGGCGTCAGGCTTCCGGTTGCAGCCGTTGACTTGAATGACGCAATTCCGGCGACTGCCGTAACTGGAGTACCCATCGCCCATTGTGGGTTCGCCGCCGCCGCCGATGTTTGAATCAAATAAGCCAAGGACACACCCCAGCTATTGACTGTGTAATCCGTAGTCCCTCCGGTTGGGATTGTGAAACCGCCATTGATAGAAACCGTTGATCCCATGAAATATCCGAGTCCAGCTATCACGAGTTCATTATTCTGCCCAGGCGTAATACTCCCCGTTGTCAAAGTTGTAGTTGCTGCCCCATTATTCCCATTCTGCTGATCGAATGGACTAGATGCGACTCCAGCAAATGCAGCAACACTCAAAGCTGGATAAGTTGCTCCGCCAGAAAGCGTAAACGTGTGACTCGCGTTTGTCGTTGGAGCTTGTTTGTAATAGATCGTAAGCTGTGGCTGGGACGAGCCATTCCATACCGTGAGAGCGGTATAACTATTAGACTGATTGTCGCTAAAAGTCTGACTTCCGCCGCTGATCTTAATAGTCACAGCCACAATAAGGTTAGCCCCAACGGTGCTAATCGCAGCCGTTGTTACGTTGGTGGTATCCGACGATCCAGCGCTCTTGTTATTTCCTATCGTGATCGCGGCTTTTAGTTCTGGGACAACGATAAGAGACGATGCGGCGGCGACCCACAGACCGCCGCGCTTGATAAACTTCCTTCTCGTATCGAGATCAAACGAATCAGGATTGTTCGCTAGTCGCATTTTAGTAACGCACTTGGCTTGCAGCCAATCGCGTTTGGCCCAAAGGTTATGATCAAGACGTAGGCAGCATAAAACAATCCCACGTAGACACAAAGAGTAATCGCATACCGGGCATGTATCTTCATTGGTCACACTCCAAAACCGCGTTAAGGAATTTAGCTGTAGCTACCGCTGTGGGTTGGACCGCCATGATGTCATTGGCTGTGACGGTAGTTGTAGTGAAATCACTCACGGTCGTGGAGTGAATCGCCGTACCACTAGAAATCGCCACGCCAGACGTGTTGATCGAATTGGAGATCGTCGGAATCGCCGTCCCGGTGGCGATCTTCCAGAACTTGACCGTGATCGTCCCGGCGTCAATCAGGAGATTATAGGCGCTGATCGTGCAGGCGAAAGGGACTGTTAAATAAGTAACCGCTGCCGTTGTCAAGGCGCTAGAGTTTCCGGGATCGCCAAGCGTGAAGCCAATCCCGCGAGCTTTCATGCGGTCTACATAGGCAGTAGAAGCTAGCTTCGTACTATTATCGTCAGCAGCCACCGTCGCCGTGGTCGTGTTCGACATAACGCCACTCGCAGGTGTACCGAGAGCGGGAGTAACAAACGTAGGTGAAGTTAGCGTGGAACCAATGGCAAGCCATGTATTCGTTGCGGAGCAGTAATAGAGCGTCTGCCCTGTGTTGCCGTTCGTTTTATTAAACCAATCCACGCCAGAAGTGCAAGCCGCAGGCAGGCTGGTTCCGGACTGAAATGGAGATGTGTACCCGGCTGATCTGAAGTCAACCGCGTGCGAAGATGTGCGACCACTGCCGCCGTTCTCGGTCGATGAGCTAATCATGAGCGGTATAATCGTGCCGGGGCAGTCCGAGTTCCCGCCCGCCCAATTGTCATTGCTGACCAGAAATCCCAAGTGGAACGAGTTGTACTGCGCCATCGTGCAGACCTGCGACCCCGTATAGTTATTGTTCATCGCGTAGAGGTTCGCATTGTCACCATCCGTGTTGGCGAACACAGTGTTAGCGCTACCGTAGAGTTTATTGCCGATGAAAATCAGGTTGACCGTCTGGCTGGCGTCAATGGAAGGAACACCCGCAGAAAGCGCCGCTTCCATCGTATTCCCGGTAAACGTAAGTGGCGGGTCGATTGCATGGCCTGTGACTACCAGCAACTGTCCCCCGCCTTCTGAATTCAAGCCCTTGATCGTCTGCGCCTCTGACCAGTTGGCTAGTTTGAATTCTATGGTGTTCGATTGAGTCTGCCAATTTTCAGCCTGAAAACTGCCGTTAGTTTCATTCAGAGCATTTGTGCAGTACGTGATTTGGGCATGATAAAATTGCTGAGTCTTAGCATTGGATGATGGCCCTAACTGAATCCCAATTCCTCCCGCTGCGGGCTTACCAGCAGTTCCACAAACTACCACAAGATCATAGAACTTCATATTCTCAACGTTATTGGCGGAAGTCGGAGCGATGCTGATGCCTTTGAACGTCGAGCGATTCACGTTCTCATAAACTGTCACGCGACGGAAGGTATTGTCGGTTGTGATCTGCGATGGCGATGCGTCCTGGTCAATCACAATCCCCACGTCGGCTTGGTTCGGCCCTGCGTCAGTAACAATCGTGAATCCCTCGAATAGAGAGTCCTGAGTCTTGATGCTCATCACGGTCCCACCAGCAGCGCCGTACCAGAGGAAGGATGATCCAGCCGTGGTCGGCGTTTGCGTTCCGCGTGATTCCCCGAGGGCGATGAATCGAAGTTGGCTCAACACGGGAATATTGATCGTGCTAGTAACTTTAGTCTGACAGGGATTTGGCATTATCACGGTATGTTGTGTGATCGTCCCCGCTGCGATTGCGGCAAATAGCGTGTTCCACGCGCTTGTGTCATCGGTCGATCCATCGCAAGTTACCCCTTGCTGAAGCGGGTTAATCGGAACGGATTTGCCTGAGCATACACCGAAGGTCGATGCGCTTGCCCAGCACTGCATATCCTGTACCGATGTACCAGCGGGGGAGCTACCCCCGCCACCTGCAGCCGCGCCCCAGATCCCAGATTGGCAGGTATAAAGCGTGCCATTGGGTGTGAGCAGGTCAATTCCGGTTGCATTGCACGTCCCAGACGGCGCGACGGTCACATAAGCGATCTGGCGGTTGACGACCTGGCCCAATGCCCCCAGGACGAGGAAGACTAGCAGCAGGAGCAGCTTGAGTGTGCGTTCCATTTGTGGCAATGCTAACACGTTCGGGGCGGGATTAGAATAGAATGTTCGTCATGGCGGTCAAACCCAGGCGGATGTTAACAAAAGAGCGGGACGGCGCCCGCGGCTTGGTGCCGACCGGAGCCGACGCGCACCTCGATACGGAGTACGCGCGGTATCTGGATGATATTGGTCTCGCCTCGGACCCGGCGCTCAAGGCAGCGCTCGCCAGTTCGCCGGACATCCGGTTCCAGCTGTTCCTGAAATACCTCGCGCTCCCCTCGTCGGCAAAGACGAAGCACCCGCTGGTTTACTGTGCCAAGCGCGCGACGATCGACATGTCGGAAATGATGGCGTGGGTGTCGAAGGCGCACAACGCCCGCGCGCTCGCGCTCGCCCAGGCAGCGGCGCCGAAGATCAACCAGGCGATGGCGGTCGATGCCGAGTCGCGATTCGTTGCGTGCGAGCGCTGCGACGGGTTTGGTTATGTCTCAACCGATCCGGGTCTGCCGGAAGACACGCCTGGGTATCGGCTGCTGCGTCAGGACGTCGAGACGGGGAAAGATATTTGGGTCAGGACCTGCCCGAATGGTTGTGATCGCGGGAAGCTCCGTGAGCCGGGGAATGAGTTCGCGCGGGAACGGCTCTTGGAGCAATCCGGGCTGATAAATAAGAAAGGGATCGGGCTACAACTGGTCCAGCACTTTGGGGGGCAGTCGATGCCTTCAGCGGTGTCACGCCTGGACGTGATGACCATCGACGTTGAGCCGGGATAATCCTGGGGGCTGCCATACTTTGCCGGGTAAGCCGCGGCGCCTTTCCCTGGCGTTTCTGGACTTAGGCCCCCATCGGTTGCAAGTGTACCAGCTTTACAACGTGCAATGCAATCGAATACACTAATCCCATGCTCTTCAAGCTCGGCTCACGGATCAGTCAGTTCCTCCATCCGTTCCATTCGATCGCGAAGTCGCTCGCGGTGATTGCCGAACTCTACGAACTAGAACTCGCCGAGCGCAAGCCCGCGATCCGCCGGGTCACTGAAGCGCCCTCCCGCTCTGATACCACGGTCATGTACACCGGACGCGAGGACGAGCGGGAAGATCCCTTCGCGCCGGAGGACGACGAGTGGGAAGGCTCGCTCAGTTAATGCGAGAGATCAAGAATCACGGTGATTGCAAGCACGTCGAAGAGAACGCGCCCCGGCATCAGTGCCCGTATCGCTATGACGTGTACAACGATCCCGACCCGGAATATTGTAACTGCTGCGAAGCCTGCACGACGGAATGCGCGCAGGATATTTGAATGTATTCGCCCAACATAACTGACCGGAGGCTCTTCGCCGCGCAGAAAGCCGGACTGAAGTTCAAGCGGCTCTCTCGGGATCGCTCGCTGGAGATCGCCGGCAAGCTGGAGAAACTCC
>DATLVQ010000542.1:0-5951 GCA_035577325.1 Bryobacteraceae bacterium
GAGTGACGTAATCGGCTCCACGATCACAATCCCGAACCTGTGGGCGTTGCAGGTAGGCAACGGCGGCTCGGGTGGCGATCCCAATGCCGTGTATTTCACCGCGGGCATCCCCGGCCCTGATAACGGCAATCATGGGTTATTCGGCAGGCTGCAGGGTTCCCCGGCATTTACGGCTGCCCAGGTTCTGAACGGCGGCAGCTTCCTGACGGGTGTCGCACCCAACACGTGGGTCAGCATAAAGGCGGCGAATCTGGCGTCCACCACACGAAATTGGGAGGCCCAAGACTTCGTGAACGGCGCGCTGCCGACTGAACTCGACGGCGTCAGCGCGTGGTTCAACGGCAAGCCGGCGTATATCGGCTATGTGAGCCCGGCGCAGATCAATCTGCTGGTGCCGGCCGCGACTCCGGTTGGATCGGCTCAGTTGCAAACCACGAATAATGGTCTGTCCAGCGGCATGGTGACCGTGCAGGTCCAGGCGGTTGCGCCCTCCTTCTTTACACTCGACGGCACCCATGTCGCGGCAACCCATGCCGATGGTTCGCTGATCGGCGCATCTGCCACGGCTCCCCTGGCTATGTCGCCCGCCAAACCCGGGGAGGTCATCATCCTGTACGGTACCGGCTTCGGCGAGACCAATCCGGCGATCCCGGATGGCATGCTCGTCACCAAAGCAGCTTCGCTTGTCCTCTTGCCGACGGTTACGATTGGGGGTACCTCCGCCAGTGTGGCCTTTGGCGGCCTGGTAGGGGCCGGCCTGTACCAGATCAACGTGACCGTGCCCAGCTCAACACCGGACGGGGACGCCGCCGTGGTGGCCATTATAGGTACGGCGACTTCGCAGAGTGGCGCCGTGATCACAGTCCAGCATTAGGGACGACTGAGCCATTTAGGTTCCTTCCTATCAGTACTTTAGCCCATAGGGCAGGCATAGGACTCGTCCTACGGGAATAAAACCCGCCAACCCTGCAACTATCGCATTGCAGGCTGCATCTACTGACTGGTAAACTATAGCATTGCAACTAGATATGAAGTGGTCACGGCTACTGATCCTCTTCGTCCCATTGGTGCGCATACCGGCCGCGATGCCGCCGTCGCCCGCGCCCGAAGCCGTGGTGGACACGTATACCGCGATTTCGCGCGAGCAAGGTGCGCGGCTGCGCGGGGCTACCATGGAAGTGGAAATCGAAGCCAATCTGCCGCAATTAAAAAAACAGGGCCGGCTGCAGGCGTTGCGACATATATCACGGTTAGGCCACATCACCTACGAAGCCATTCGTTTTGAGGGAGATAAGACCGTAAAGAGCAATATTATCGCCCGCTATCTGGCGGCCGAGGCTGAGGTCCAGTCGGGCGATGAATCGTTATTGGCCGTAACTCCGGCGAACTATAAGTTCAAATACAAGGGGCACTCCGGGCAGGATGAGAACCAAATCTACATCTTCCAGTTGACTCCCCGCCGGAAACGGGTAGGCTTATTCAAGGGAGAGCTTTGGATCGACGCGGCGACATGCCTGCCGGTTCGGGAGTCCGGACGGCTGGTGAAGACCCCATCGATCTTTCTGAAGCGGGTCGAGTTCGTCCGGGAGTATTATATCCGGGGCGATGTGGCGGTTCCGCTCCAGATCGCAAGCACGGTAGAGACCAGGCTGGTGGGCCGGGCGGAAGTGACAGTCCATTTCCGCAACGTCGAGCTGGCGAGCGATTCTACGGTTACCCTAGCGGCCGCCTCGGGCCAGTGAGCAATTTTTAGGGCAGCACGGGCCAATCCGAGCCTGTGCTCATTCGACTTGAAATGAACGCAAAGGCAGGAAGGCCTATTCCACGAGATCATCGATGCGAACACTATTCCTGAACCCCCCTTCGTTCGAAGGTTTTGACGGCGGCGCAGGCTCGCGGTGGCCGGCGGCGCGCGAGATTGAGTCCTACTGGTATCCGGTATGGCTGTGCTACCCCGCGGGCATGCTGCCGGACAGCAAGGTCGTGGACGCCCCGCCGCACAAAGTTTCCATCGAGCAAACAGTGGCGATGGCCAACGATTTCGAGCTGCTGGTGCTGTTCACCTCTAGCCCGGGTTTTGACGTAGACATCCGGATCGCAGAGACGATGAAGGACGCCAACGCGAAGCTTAAAGTGGCGTTCGTGGGTCCGCCGGTGACGATCGAGCCCGACAAAGCGCTGGAGCATTCGGTAATCGATTTTGTGGTGCGGCGCGAGTTTGATTACCAGATCGCCGACTACGCCAAAGGCAAGCCGCTCGCAGAGATACCCGGCGTCAGTTTCCGCAAGAACGGGAAGGTGGTTCACAACCCGGAGGGCGGGGTCATCGAGAACCTGGATGAGCTGCCTTGGGTGACCAAAGTTTACCAGCGCGATTTAGACGTCACGCGCTACAACGTTCCGTTTCTGCTGAACCCCTTCATCTCGTTTTACACGACGCGCGGTTGTCCGGCCATGTGCACGTTCTGTCTCTGGCCGCAGACGCATTCGGGGCACCGGTGGCGCGTGCGCTCGTCCGACGATGTGGCGCGCGAAGTGCGCTTCGCGCTGGATGCGTTTCCGCAAGTCAAGGAAATCTTTTTCGACGACGATACGTTTAACTATCAGAAGGCGCGCACCATCGATTTGTGCAGTAAGCTCAAGCCGCTGAAGTTCACGTGGTCCTGCACATCGCGAGTGACGACCGATTACGACACGCTCAAAGCCATGAAGGAAGCCGGCTGCCGGCTGTTGATTGTGGGCTATGAATCGGGCGATCCGCAGATTCTCAAAAACATCAAGAAGGGCGCCACCGTCGAGATGGCGCAGCGGTTCACGGCAAACTGCAAGAAGCTCGGCCTGGTGATTCATGGCGATTACATCATCGGCCTGCCGGGCGAAACGCGCGAGACCATTCGCAAGACCATCGATTTCGCCAAGCGCATGGACACCGAAACCATTCAAGTTTCATTGGGGCACGCTTTCCCGGGCACGGAATTTTATGAATACGCCCAGAAGAACGCGCTGGTCTCGATTGAGAACATGACCGACGAAGGCGGGCATCAACTGCCGAACGTCAGCTATAACGGCCTGAGCAAGGGCGAATTGATGAACGCCGTCGAGCGATTCTACGATGAGTATTATTTCAGGCCTCGCGTAATCTGGCGCGTGGTCCGCAAAGCCGTGTTCGACACTTCCGAGCGCCGGCGGCTCACTAAGGAAGCCCGAGAATACATGGCGCTACGGTCTAAACGGAAACGTTACGTTACCGAACAGCGGGAGGCCGCCACGCCTGCCAGTGGAGGAGACTAAGACCGGCTCTCGCACGCGACAGTTCGCTATTTTCACCATGACCTCCCCCCTAAAACGCCTGCACCTGAAGACGCGCATCGTCACTGCCGTCGTGGTGCTGTCCAACGTGCTGGGCAATTCATTCTTAAGCCGGGGAATGCAAAGCGTGGGCGAGCTGATTTCACCGTCGCCGATCCCGTATATACGCGCGCTGCTCAATCCTTGGGTGGCGCTGGGCGTCTCGCTGCTCATTGTCTGGTTGCTGTCGCATATGGCGCTGCTGAGCTGGGCGGATCTGAGCTACGTGCTGCCGGTGACCTCAATTGCCTACGTCCTGGTGGCTCTGGTGGGCCGGTTCGTGCTTCACGAGCACGTCTCCATGACAAGATGGGCTGGGATTGCGCTGATCATGATCGGTGTCACGCTGGTGAGCCGCACAGCGCCGCGAGCGACGCTGCGCTTAGCACCCGATACGATCAAGCCGCAGCATTCCGAGGGGCAGTCATGAAGTGGACGCTGGTCACGATCATAGTGCTGGCCACGACCGCCGGCGAAGTGCTGCAGGCCATCGGGATGCGACAGCACGGCGAAATACATGATTTCCGGCCGGGTGCCCTGGGGCGCGTGGCTTCGGCGCTGGCGCAGAGCTGGCACATTCTTGCGGCCATCTTCGCCATGGCAGTTTCGTTCTTTGCTTTCATGGCGCTGGTTTCGATGGCCGAATTGAGCTTCGCCGTTCCAGTGACCGCCGCCAGCTTCGTACTCGAGACGTTTTTCGCGAAATACCTGCTCAAAGAACACATCGGGCGCACGCGCTGGGCGGGCGCGCTGCTGGTGGCGGCGGGCGTTGCATTGCTCGCGCTGTAAGTGAAGTATCTCGCGGCGCCCGCGCTCGCGACGGGCGGTTATCACCTGATCGCGTTGATTGCAGGCCTGGGGCGCACCCTCAGTGCGAGATTCCAGGCGCGCGAAAAGCAGAAATACTATCCTCCAGTCTCGATTCTGAAGCCTCTGAAGGGTCGTGGGCCAGGGTTCTATGAGGCCATCCGGTCGCATGCGCTGATTGATTACCCCCAGTTTGAAATCCTGTTCGGCGTGCATGATCCGGCCGATCCGGCGGGGGAGGACGTCGCGCGCCTGGCCGCCGAATTTCCGGAGCG
Organism: Bryobacteraceae bacterium; assembly: GCA_035577325.1. Taxonomy (GTDB): domain Bacteria; phylum Acidobacteriota; class Terriglobia; order Bryobacterales; family Bryobacteraceae; genus QHXW01. Next base: position 4,431 of record DATLVQ010000542.1, read on the forward strand.
CGCCATCCGCCTGGTGGTTTGCAGGCGCAAACTGCCGAACCCCAAAGTGGGCGTGCTGGCCGACCTGGCGCAGGCGGCGCGCTATCCGGTCCTCGTGATCAACGACGGCGATATCCTCGTCGGGCGCGATTATCTGCGCCACGTCGTGCCGCCGCTCGATGCCACGCCGCAAGCGGGTCTTTCAACCTGCCTCTATCGCGCGCGCGGCACGACTCTTCCGGCGCGATGGGAAGCGCTGGGTATCGCGACGGATTTCGCTCCCAGCGTGCTCGTCGCCCGCGCCATTGGCGTCGCGGAATTCGCGCTAGCATCGACCATGGCGCTGCGGGCGGCGGATCTGGCGCGTATCGGCGGCTTTGAGGCGGTGGGCGATTACCTGGCCGACGACTACCAGCTGGGGCGGCGGATCACGGAGCTGGGTTTTCACATCATGCTGGCGCCGGCGGTGGTCGAAACCAGACTGTCCGGCGAGACGTGGGGCGACATCTGGCGGCACCAGCTGCGCTGGGCACGCACCATTCGCCTGTCGCGGCCCGCCGGCTATTTTGGCTACGCGATCACGAACGCGAGCGTTTGGGCGGCGCTGGCGGCTGCCGCGGGTGCGTGGCCGGTGGCAGCGGCTTGCCTCGCGTTGCGCTTGCTGGCGGGCGTGGTCACGGGTGTGGCGGTGCTTGGCGACGAGAACGTGGCCCGGCTCTCATTTCTGATGCCGTTCCGCGATCTGTGGGGCTTTGCAGTGTGGCTGGCTGGGACGGTAGGGTCAACGGTCGAATGGCAAGGGGAGAAATTGAAGCTGGATAAAGAGGGCCGCATTCTGCGGTAGGTGAGGCCCGGTAAGGCAGAGGCGTTGGCTGTATGACATTCTCGAAATATCGCCCGCCACTTCTTTCGTAGTGAGGCACCGCGCCCGGCTAGGCCAACTGCAGCTAAATCAAACGGACGGTAGTTGATCGGTTCTCGCGATGTTCAAATTCTCCGGTAAGCAGAGACGCCGGCTGCCAGGCTAAGTAAGCCCACAATAGTCTCATTCCCAAACTCGCTGCGTTATCACGCCACCCAATATGGAATTTTGGCGGGCCTACCTGCCCATCACGCAGTCGACACGCGCTCTGATTTCTGGAGCAGATCTACCAGGTAAACTGAATACTGACGCCCTTGCCAGGAAACGCCGACCATGCCCAACAGAATTGTTGAGGCTTCGGAACAATCATCCAGTATCGCGCCGACAGGAAGGGTCACAGAGATTTTGTCGCCCCCAGGCTTGTCCAATACGGCGGGAATCGCGGATTTTAGGCGATAGCTTTGCATGCGCACACCACCAACAGGCTAGTGGCGCGGCGTTTGGTTGATTTTATCTAACTGCAAGTTACTGCCAGAGGTAAGAAAACTCCCATGGTGGTCCTCTCTTTCGGAGCAGACGTGATTTCCCATGCATTTAGAGGCGCCTCCTGCGCCGCCAACGGGCCCGGGGCCGACGTGGGCCAGAGAACAGCCTTTTAGCGCTGTGAGCAATTTTGAACA
>DATLVQ010000543.1:0-6037 GCA_035577325.1 Bryobacteraceae bacterium
GCCCGGGCCGCGGCTGGTGCAGGCAGCCTACGAAGACGTGACTTACAACCGCATTCTGCCGCCGGGAAGTCCCTCCAGTAACGTCACCGTCGCAGTCTACAACTCAGCGAAACAGCCGGGCGCCGCAAAGATAGCGCAGCATATGGTTTTCTTCGAGCCGGTGCGCGGGCAGTTGATGGTGGGCGAAACCTACATTTTCAAGAATGATGGCAAGATGACTTATAACGACGTCGATGGCGGAACGCTGAAATTCTTTCTGCCTCCGGCGGCGAATGGCGCGGTGCAGGTGAATGCCACGGCGCCGCAGGGAATGCCGGTGCGGCAGGCCCCGTACAAGACATCCACGCCGAATGTTTATAAGCTCGCCTTCCCCATCAAACCCGGGGAAACGCGCATCGATGTCAGCTACAACGTCCCGTTCAGCTCGCCCGGCAAATTTGAAGGCAGGCTGCTATACAAAGGCGGACCCACGCGCCTGGTGGCGCCAAACGGCGTGACCGTCAAAGGCGAAGGCATACAGTCGCTGGGGCAGGAGCCGCGTACCAAAGCCAGCATTTGGGACGTGAAGGGCGACAGCTTCAATGTCGAGATTGCCGGCTCCGGCACGCTACAGCCGCCCGATGACAACGCCGAGGACGCGGGTGGAGCGTCGGTCGAGCAGATTCCGCCGAAACTCTACGACAATATGAAGTGGATCCTGGCGCTGGCGTTCGGCATTCTCACGCTGGGGTTCATTCTGCTATATCGCGCGCACGCGCCCGAGACTGCTCCGGCTGCCGCGCAAGAAAAACCCCGATCGCCCGCGAAGGACAAGAATGAACGCCGCCGCCGTTGATTGTTCCGGCGTCTGGAAGTTCTACGGCGATTACCCCGCACTCCGCGACATCTCGATGACGGTTCCGCCTGGCCGGTGCCTGGCGCTGATCGGGCGCAATGGCGCCGGGAAAACAACGCTGCTGCGCATGCTGGCCGGATATTCGAAGCCGGGCAAGGGGCAGGTCAGGATATTCGGAAAGAGCCCGCGCGAGACCGACACCCGGCAGCGCATCGGTGTCATAGGACACGGGATTGCGGTTTACGATGAGCTCTCGGCGATTGAGAATCTGCGCCTGTTCGGCAGGCTCTACCGGCTGCCGGATCCCGAGCGCTCGGCGTCGGAGTGGCTCGAACGAACGGGGCTCGAGCGCGTCCGTGACGGACTTGTGCGCGAATTCTCGCGCGGCATGCGGCAGCGGCTGGCGGTAGCGCGCGCCTTCCTACACGATCCGTCGCTGCTGCTGATGGACGAGCCGTTCACGGCGCTTGACGACCGCGCCATCGCCGTCTTGCAGAGTGTTCTGCGAGACGCGCTCGCCGCCGGGCGGACCGTGGTGATGTCCACTCACCAGTTGCGCGAAGCCATGGATCTGGCCACGCATGTGGCGCTGCTGAATCGCGGCCGGCTCGCGTTCCAGGGAGAGCGCACGCAGGAGATGGTCAACGACCCCGGCTGGGTGTACGCCCAGTACGGTGAAAGCTAAATGCGCTTCATCCGCCAGGTGATGGTGATCACCGCGAAGGACCTGCGCGCGGAGATGCGCACCAAGGAAGCCATAAACGCCTCGTTCGCCTTTGCGCTGGTGGTTCTGCTGCTCTTGAGTTTCGCTTTTGACCCGACTGAAGATACGACGCGCAAAATTTCCGGCGGACTGCTGTGGATCGTCTTCACCTTTGCGGGCACGCTCATCCTAAACCGCAGTTTCGCGCGTGAACTGCCGAACGACTGCCTGGACGCGCTCAAGGCGGCACCGGTCGCGGGGGCGGCGCTATTCCTCGGAAAGGGCCTGGCCAATTTCGTGCTGATCTTTGCGGTAGAACTCGTGGCCTTGCCAGTATTCGGTATCTTCTATAATGTGCGATGGACGCAACAGCTCTGGTCGTTGATGCTGGTTCTCGTGCTGGGAACCTGGGGATTCACGGCGATCGGAACCGTTTTTAGCGCGCTCACCGTGAACATCCGGCTGCGCGAAGTGATGTTGCCGCTTCTTGTTTACCCGGTGATGATTCCCATGCTTCTGGGCGCGATGCTGCTGAGCGCGGAGCTGGTCGCCGGGGAGCCGATCAGCGGAGATCTGATAGTGTGGCTCAAGCTGCTGGTCGGTTTCGATATTATCTTTACCGCACTCTCGCTGGTGCTGATGGATACGGTTTTGTTGGGATAAGCATATGCGTCAAAAAGTAATGTTCGGAATGCTCGCGATTGCCCTGGTTCTGCTGGTGCGGAATCTGTATACCATCTCGATGCTGCCGGACGAGGTGAATCAGGGACAGATTTTCCGCATCATTTTCTTTCACCTGCCGGCGGCGATCGCAGCGATGTTGGGCTCGGCGGTGGCGCTGGTAGCCAGCGTGCTGTTCCTGGTGAAAAGGAATTTCCAGTACGATGCTCTCGCGGTAGCGGTCACCGAAGTGGGTCTGGCGTTTCTGGCAGTTAATTTAGTCACAGGCTCCATCTGGGCGCACGTGATCTGGGGCGTCTGGTGGGCCTGGGACCCGCGTCTCACGTCCGCGCTGATCTGTTGGATTCTTTACGCCGGGTACATGATTTTGCGGCAGTCGCTCGAGGAACCGACGCAGCGCGCTACTTTTGCCGCCGTCTATTCCATCTTCGCCTTTACGGATGTACCGATCGTCTACTTTTCGATCCGCTGGTGGCGGACAATTCATCCGCAGCCGGTGTTTTTCAGCAAGGGCGGCTCGTTCCCGCCGGACTGGTCGCGCGCGCTGCTCATCAATATGGTTGCGATCTTCTTGTTGTACACGGTGCTGACCATGATCCGTTTGCGCCAGGAGCAGACGCAACGCGAGATCGATTATCTTCGTCGCACAGTGCACGCCATCTAGACAGGACAAACTGAGATGCGTTTTGTTACGCTGACGCCCGTAGTCGCCATGCTGATGCAAGCGCAGTATGATCCGATTCGCGAGGAGATCGGTCGCTTGCAGCGGAACTTCCAGGGCCTGATCTGGGGCTTTGTGGCCGCCTGGGTCATCCTTTTGCTCTATACGATGATGCTGGCGGCGCGCGAGCGCAAAATCCGCCGCGAAATGGAGCGGCTGAAGGGCATGGTCGAGGAAACCGGGAAGAAGTAGCCGCGCGCCGCGCACCGGGAGTCTATGAATCGAAGAAAGCTTCTGCGTACACTTGCGGGTATGGGCATGGCCGGTCTGCTGACCGAGCGCGCGCGCCATGCGGAGGCGCAGGTCGCCCGAGCTACTCGCGGACTCGCGTCGCCCAAAATCCGCGACGTCTCGGTTATCGCCACCGCGCCCGCAGGGCTGCGGCTCACTGTCGTCAAAATTACCACCGATCAGGATGGCCTCTACGGTTATGGCTGCGGCACGTTTACGCAGCGTGCCGAACTGGTGAATGCCGCGGTCGAGAAATACTTGAAGCCGTTTCTCACTGGCAAGCCGGCGGACCGCATCGAAGATACCTGGCAGGCGCTTTACAACAGTTCCTACTGGCGTAACGGGCCGGTGCTCAATAATGCCATTAGCGGCGTGGATCAGGCGCTGTGGGACATCAAAGCGCGGCAGGCCGGCATGCCGGTTTACGAGGTACTGGGCGGCAAATGCCGCGAGGCAGTCGACTGCTACACCCATGCCGAGGGCGAGGAGATATCCGAAACGATCGACAGCGCGCGGAAGTTCATGGCGCGCGGGTTTCGTCACATGCGTGTGCAGGTGGGCGTGCCGGGAATGGAAGGCTACAGCGCGCCGCACGGCGGCACGCGCATTCCGTCGCTGCATTCCGAAGCCGTTTTTGAGCCGCGGCCGGCGGCAAGGCGGGCGCTCGAATTGTTCGCCGCCTGCCGCAAAGAACTGGGCTGGGAAGTCGAACTGCTCCACGACATGCATGAGCGTTACACGCCGAATCTCGCGGTGCAGCTGGTGAAAGACGCCGAGCCTTTCAAAATGTTCTTCATGGAAGATCCGCTCTCACCGGAGCAGATCGACTACTTCCGCCAGATTCGCCAGCAGTGCGCGACGCCCATCGCCATGGGGGAACTGTTCAACAGCCCGCACGAATGGACCCCTCTAATTCGCGACCGGCTGATCGATTACATTCGCATTCACGTCTCACAGGCCGGAGGCATCACGCCCTGCCGCAAGATCGCGACGTTCGGCGAGATGTTCGGCGTCCGCACGGCATGGCATGGGCCGGGCGACGTCTCACCCATCGGGCACATGGCCAACGCCACGCTCGACATCGTATGCCCCAACTTCGGCATCCAGGAGTACTCGGGTTTCAACGATGCGCTGCGCGAAGTGTTCCACGGCTGCCCAGTGTTGAAGAACGGGTACGTGTATGTCAACGAGGCTCCCGGCTGGGGCATCGAGGTGGACGAAAAGCTGGCCGCAAAATATCCCTACGGCACCCGCGAACAAGAGGAAAAACGCCGGCTGAACGGCGCCTGGGGCGAGATTCGCAAGCGCGACGGCACGATCATCAACCAGTAGCGCGCTATACTGGCTGCAAGACCTCGCGAGTCCGGAGAGATGGCCGAGTGGTTGAAGGCGCACGCTTGGAAAGCGTGTATAGGGGAAACTCTATCGAGGGTTCGAATCCCTCTCTCTCCGCCATAATTTTCTAACCAATTCTTGTTCAATCGCTTACGGCTGATGATAGGATCTTGGTGTCTGTAAATTTGGAGAAATCGACACCAAGGAGCTTGAAGTGGCGGCGGTCAAGAGAGTTCGCATCATCAAGAAAATTCGCGAGGCGAGCGGCCCGTGGCGGTTTGTTTCGCTGAAGAGAGCCGGGAGCCGATACGCCTGGGACAGCCGGCCCGGTTACTATTTCGTCGAGTGGTGGGAGGGCCGGAAACGGCGTCGCCAGGTTGCCGGACGGACGCCGAGTGAGGCGATGGAAGCCCAGCGGCGGAAGCGGCACGAACTCGCCGGAGAACAGTTTCTCGGTGCGAAGAGTGAGCGAGCAGCAACCTCGGAAACGCCTCTGACGCCCCTCCCGGACGCTGTTGCAATGTTCTTGCAGCATGTGCGCGTGCACTCGCCCGATAAACCGCGTACCGCCCAACGGTATGCCGCTGTCCTGGACCACGTAGCGCGAATTCTGGGCCGGAAGGCATTCGTTGAAGCCATCACGCGCCCCGACATCGATGATTACAAAGCGGTCCGCAGTGGCGAGGGCAGCGAGCAGCACAAGAACCGCCCTATCACTCCCCGAACCATCAACTACGAGATCGCAGTGCTCCGGACGTTCTTCTACTTCCTCATCCGGGAGCGCAATCTGCCGATCGGGAATCCATGCGCGAATTTCAAGCAGCTGAAGGACCCGCGCGTCAAAGCGAAGCGTCGTCCTCCCACCTACCGGCAGGCGGAGATCGATCGGATCTTCGCTGCGTGTGATGGGCATGAGAAAACGCTCTTTGCGACCTTGCTTCTCACCGGGCTGCGGGAGGAGGAACTCTGTTATCTCACCTGGGTCGATGTCGATCTCGCGAATCTCGATAATGCTACGGTCCGCGTGACGGGCGATGGCAAGCAGGGTTTCTCGCCGAAGGACTACGAGGAAAGAATTATTCCGATCCCGCGGGAGCTTGCGGAGTTTTTGGAAAAGCTTCCTCGGCGGGCCGCGTTGGTCTTCCCAACGAGAACCGGTAACCGCCACACCCATCTCCTGCGGCGGTTGAAAGAGATCGCTGACGCAGCCGAGGTTAGCGGCGCTACCCTCCACAAATTTCGGCATACCTACGCGACCCGTCTCCTTGAAAGCGGCTGTGATATCGTGACCGTGCAAAAGCTGATGGGGCATAGCGACATCGAAACTACGCGTCAATATCTCGATCCGGACGAGGGGCTGAAAAGGAATGCCGTGAGCAAGCTGTCCCTGGCCTCGGTGGACACCTGAAAACCGGCCAGTCGTGGACACTTCAAAACCGGCCAGTGGACAACACCCAGAACAACTTGGTTTTACACTACGGATGCTGGGTCCGGCAAGTTTTTCTTCATCGGAATCTTTTCGCCAGTTGCA
>DATLVQ010000544.1:0-2094 GCA_035577325.1 Bryobacteraceae bacterium
TCACGCGTTCGATGGTTTCCGAAACCGCCAGCGCCACGATCGTCCCCGAAACAAAAAAGGGCAGGGCAGAGGTGAAGTAAATCAGCGCCAGATATCCCGTTGATGGATTTTGTCCCTGCGCCAGCACAACCAGCACGGCCAGAATCACGAGGATGCTGTTCACCGCGCTAAGCCGCCCCAGCTTGGAAAACAAGGTACCCTTCCAACGGGCCACCACGTAGGAAAACACGCCGCCCGCGCCAAGCCCGAAAAGCGCGATGGAGATAGCCAAAAACGCGAAGTGATAATAAAAGACCACGGAAAAGATGCGCGTCAGCGAAAGCTCGAGCAGCAGCGTGGCCAGCGTGGTCAGGGCTACGCATAAATAGACCAGGGACCAATGAAAGCCCGGAGTTTGAGCTGGATCGGAGAGGGTTGACAACTTACTATGTTAGGCGATCTCGCGCGGCAAGGTCACGCAGCGATGGCGACGATCGCGAAAACGCACTGAGATCCCGAGCGAGCCGGCATGGCCATTTATCACAACGAAAACACGAATGGCGTGCCGTGCTGCAGTTCCTGATAACACGTGTCGGGAGCAAATATTTTGAGCGATGCGCGAAACTGGCGCGGATCGACAGCGTTATCCGGGAACATGTCGTAGTGGCAGGGAATCGCCACCTTCGGCTTGATCTTGGCGACGACTTGGGCGGCCTCATAATGCGATAGGTTGTTAAACCCGCCATTGATGCAGGTGATGACCAGGTCGGGGGAGAATTTTCCGGCGAAAAACAGCAGTTCGCTGAAGTCGGTGTCACCCGTAACGTAAATCTTCGGTCCGCCCGCGAACGTAAAAATGTAACCCAAATGGTTGAGATCGGTATCGTCGGTGGGCAGGGCGAATGTTCCTCGCACATGGATATCGCGCAGTTCGAGCTCGCACGCCGGCCAAGCGGGCACGATGCGGCCGGTCTCGATTCCTTCTTCGCGATAAACGCTGCAGGTAGGATGCGGTCCGACAAAGTGTGTTGTGTCCTTATGACGCAGGCCGCGGATGGTTTCGGGGTCGGTGTGGTCCTGGTGGTTGTGGGTGCAGGTAAAGATGTCCACGTCGAGATCTTCCGGGCGAATCAGAATCGGGACGCGCCGGCTTAGATCCACGCCCAGATGACCATAGGCGGCTGCGCAGCTATTGGTCAGATACATGTCCGTCGTCAGCAGCGTCCCCTCGTGTGTTTTGAAAATGTAGCCGGTTTGACCCAGCCACCACAGAGCGACGGACTTCTTGGGAACCGGAAACGCCCGAATTTCCGACATGAGGCTCATGCCGGATATTGTACAGAGGTTGGCGCCGTTACTTCTTAGCCGCGCGGCTTCTTACGTGTCAGAGCCCGGCGCACGGCGGCGATTACATCGCGCGCAATCAAGCCGTACTTGTCCAGCAACTGTTCAGGCGTGCCTGACTCGGCATAGGTGTCGTGAAGGCCGACAAACTCCATAACGCAAGGATGCGTCTCGCCGACCACCTGGGCCACGCGCACACCCAAACCGCCATCGATCAGATGCTCTTCGGCGACGACGATGGCGCCGGTCTCAGCCGCGGCGCGTTGAATGGCCTCCCGATCCAGTGGCTTGATGGTATGGATGTCGATCACGCGCACCGAAATGCCCTCGGCTTCGAGCGTTTCCCGCGCGCGAATGGCCTCAGCCACCAAAAGCCCCGTGGCGATCACCGTCACATCCGTACCCTCGACCAGCTCGATTGCCTTGCCGATTTCGAACTTCTGATCGGCGGGATACACGATCGGCGCCTTCATACGGCCGGTCCGGATGAAAACCGGGCCCACGTATCGAATCGCGGAAAGAACCAGCGCCATGGCGGAGACTTCATCGGCCGGCGAGATCACCACGAAGCCGGGCAGGGAACAGGCTAGAGCCGTTTCTTCTACGCTCATCTGGGATGGTCCATCTTCGCCGATCGAAATACCGCTGTGCGTCCCCACTACCTTCACGTTCAGCTTGGGATATGCCACGGTGACGCGCAACTGCTCGAAACCCTTGTTCATCACGAAGCAGGAAAAGCTGGCAACCACCGGGATCTTGCCCGCATACGCG
>DATLVQ010000545.1:0-9712 GCA_035577325.1 Bryobacteraceae bacterium
CGCTAGCATGATCGGTCTGGAAACCTTGGTGAAGCAGGCCCAGCAGAGCGAGGTGATCATCTACGCTATCGGCCTGCTGAGCGAAGAGGAGCGGCGGGAAGCCAAGCGGGCCAAGCGCGCGCTGGATGCATTGACCGAGGCCACGGGCGGGCAGGCCTATTATCCGAAGGAACTGGCCGACGTAGACCGCATCGCGCACCAGGTGGCGCATGATATTCGCAATCAGTACACCATCACCTACACGCCATCCAACCAGGCGCTCGACGGATCGTTCCGCCAGATTCGCGTCACGGCCAGCGGACCGGGACGGCCCGCAGTGCGCACGCGCACCGGCTACTACGCGACGCCCGATTCCATCAATAAGTCCGCCGGAATGTGATGCTCCGCGCGGCGTGGCGGCTGGCGCGCGGCTACCGGCTATGCCCGTGGCGTAGCCCGTACATCCGCTGGCGCATCGAGACCTACTCGGGAATCCACGCGGATCAGATCGATTTCAGCACGTTCTGGAAGTTCGTATGGAGCAGGCGCAGGGAGCTGGCGCGCTATCTGCAGTGGGCCGAGCGGCGCGGGGAATGATTTTTACACCACAAACATAGCGACTGCCGCCGCTGTCATGAGCGCCGCGCTGAGCCAGCCCAGCCATCGCAACAGCGGGGAATTGGTGTGCTTACCCATGACGCTGGCGTCGCTTGTCAATAGAACCACCAGCACGATGAGAGGCGGCGCCAGCACGCCGTTGAGCACCGCGGACCAGAAAAGCATCTTGACGGCGCTGATGCCGACGTAATTGAGCGCCATCCCCAGCACCATTGAGACAGCCACCACGGCGTAAAATTTCCGGGCGAGCGGCGGCCGCAGATCGAGCGATGCTTTCCACGCCAGCGCCTCCGCGATGGCGTAAGCACCCGCGCCCGCCAGCACCGGGATGGCCAGTATGCCGGTGCCGATCAATCCCAGCATGAACAGCCAGTAAGCTCCGTTGCCGGCGAGCGGGCGCAGGGCTTCAGCCGCCTGGCGCGCGGTGTCAATGCTCTTGAGACCGTGCGCGTTGAGCGTCGCGGCGGTGGTCAGGATGATGAAGTACATGGCGGCATTAGAGAAGAACATGCCGGTCACGACGTCGATGAACAACTTGCGGAGCTCAGCCGGCGTAGCGCCTTTGCGGGAGGCCACAGTGCGCCGTCCGAGAGCGCGCTCCTCTTCCACCTCCTGCGACGCTTGCCAGAAAAATAAATAAGGGGAAATGGTGGTGCCGAGCAGACCGACGAGCACCGCGAGAAACGATCGCGACCACTCCAGGTGCGGAATGAACGTGGCATGCAGCACGGCGCTCCAATTCGGATGGGCGAGAAAAGCGGCGATCACGTAGGAGAACAGGACCAGCGTCAGCCATTTGAATGTGCGGGCGATGAAGCGGTAGGAAGACCAGAACAGCATGGAGACAATCAGGGCTGCATACACGGGAGTCCAGAACATTCTGCCGATACCGGTAACGAGCTCGGTGGCTTCGGCCATGCCGCCCAGATCGGCCCCAATATTGATGACGTTCGCCACGATCAACAAAAAACATGCACCCCACAGAATGGAGCGTGGATAACGGCGTCGTACCACGCCGGCGAGACCGCGGCCGGTGACGGTCCCGAGCCGCGCGCACATGAGCTGCACCGCGGACATCAGCGGGAAAGAAAATAACGCGGTCCAGAGAGGCGCGTAGCCAAAGGTAGCGCCGCTGACCGAATACGTAGAGATGCCGGACGGATCGTCATCGGCTGCTCCAGTGATCAATCCCGGACCCAGCCCAGCGAAGAATTGACGCACTTCACCCTGCATGCGCTCCGCCGAAAGCGGACGGCCCGGGGTGCTTGGGAGATTGGAATTCAATTCATGCCGCCACAGTTGATTTCCAGACGCCAGCGGGGGCGGGGAGATCCGCATCCGCCTGGACAGTCCAATGAGCGCGAGCCATCGTAATGCAGTGTGTCATCCAGGTTCGACTTATATGCGCTTACTCAGGGATTATACAAGCCCGGAGTGCCAGCCTACGGGCTTATTGAGGTTATAATTATTTACGTTGGTTACGCTTCTCAATCTGATCTGGCTTTTGGTGTCGGTCGCCGCCATCGGCGCGCTGCTGGCGTCAGAGCGCAGCCGGTCCTCTGCCGGAACCGCCAGGGTGCAGAGGTTGATGGCCGTCGTTCTGGTGACGGTTTCGCTGTTTCCCTGCGTTTCGGCGAGCGACGATGTCATCAGTTTCGCTTGTGTCAGCGCGGGACTGGAAACCCGGAGTGGCTTCGGGCATTCCGTTCCCAACGATAGTTCCGGTAATGCTTCCGTCATCTACCTGGCGCTGCAGAACCTGGAACACCTGCAGATCAGCGCATTCTACACGCTGCTGGTCGCCATCTGCTTCTTTGGTTTTGTTTTCTCGATAGACCAGAGAAGTCTCTTCCGGCAGTCACCCTCGTTTGCCAGCAGAGCTCCACCTCAAGCCGCCTACTAACAAACCTCAGAGCTGTTGAATTTCTTTTTGGAGGACAGGGTGTATGCGACGCCAGTCGCTGCGCGCGCCCGCCCACCCTCCGGCCGCGCCGGCTTCGCCAGTTGTTACTTCAGCGAGGGCGCCATGGAGCCGGCGGGAGGGGTGGAAGCGCCGCAGCTGCAACCATTTGAACCGGCCAATGCGCGTGATGCGGGTAGGCGAGCCATATGACGCGCCGCGCAAAACCGGAGGCCATATGAGGAGCATGATCTGGTTGCGTGCCGCGCCGTGCGCGCTACTTGCCGCGCTCTGCGTCGAAAATGCCGCGGCCCAGAGAGCCTTTACCTGGCAGGAGATTCGCGAAAAGTTCGAAGCGCAAAATCCGACGCTGCGCGCGGGTGAGATCGGCATCCGCGAATCGCGGGCGCAGGAGATTACGGCTTATCTTCGTCCCAATCCGGACCTGACCGCGACGCTGGATCAGATTGATCCGTTCACACCCAATCCCTATCGTCCGTTTGCAAATACTCTGCCCTTCGAATCGATGAGTTACCTGCATGAGCGGCAGCACAAACGGGAACTGCGCCTGGAAAGCGCGAAGAAGGCCACCGACATCGCCGTTTCCGGCCAGGCGGATTTGGAAAGAAATCTTGTCTTTAGTTTGCGGCACGCATTTGTGCAGACGCTGCAAGCCAAGTCCGTGCTGGTTCTGGCGAAGGACAACCTGGCCTATTACGACCGCATGCTTTCGGTCAATCGCGACCGGTACAAAGCGGGCGACATTGCGGAGATGGACCTGGACCGGCTCGAGCTGCAGCGCGTGCAATTCGAATCCGACGTGCAAACGGCGGAGGTCAATCTGCGCACGTCCAAGATCCAGCTGCTGATGCTGATGAACGATCGAACGCCGGTAGAGACATTCGATGTGACGGGGCCGTTCGACTTCACTGACCAGATCTCGCCGCTGGAAGAGTTTCGCAGCATGGCTGTCGAAGCCCGGCCGGACCTGAAGGCCGCGGTACAAGCGGTAGACAAATCGACCACGGACCATCGCCTGGCGATGGCTAACGGTTCGAGCGATCCCACCTTTGGCCTGGACATTGCGCGTAATCCGCCGATTCCGGTGTATTTCGGCGTGAGCGTGACGATCCCGCTGCGCATCTTCGATAAGAACCAGGGCGAGAAGGCGCGCACCGAACTGGAGATCAAGCGCAGCGAGAAGCTGCGGGACGCGGCCCGGGCGCAGGTATTCAGCGACGTTGATTCCGCCTACGCGGCGCTCGACAGTAATCTGGCGCTGCTGCGGCCGTATAAGGCCAAATATCTGCAGACCGCTGTTAAAGTGCGCGACACGGTTTCGTTTGCCTATCAGCATGGCGGGGCGTCGCTGCTGGATTTTCTGAATGCCCAGAACGACTACCGGAGCATTCAACTCAACTACTTGAACCTGGTGGGTTCTTATCTGACGGCCGCGAGTCAATTGAATCTGGCGGTGGGACGCGAGGTCATCCAATGAAGGGCACCGTGTTCGTAAAAGCCGGACTCTGCCTGGCGTTCAGCGTGCTGCTGGCAGGCTGCGGTGCGAAGGCGACCGTGGATCCAAAGGCGGAAGCACCGCCGCCCGCGGTGGTCGAGCAGGACCAGGACGTGAATCTGGTCAGGGTAGATCACCCGGAGCAATTTCCGCTGGCAACGGCCACCGCGCGCGAAGCTGCGCCTGAGTTGCATGTAACCGGGGTCGTCAGTCCCGATGTCTCGCGCAACGTTCCGGTGATTTCGCTGGCCTCGGGCCGCGTAGTGGAGATCGGCGCGAAGCTCGGCGATGCGGTCAACAAAGGCCAGCTTCTGATACGCATTCAGAGCACCGATATCTCCAGTGCCCTGTCTGATTACCGCAAAGCACTGGCCGACCAGGTTCTGGCGAGCGCGCAACTCAATCGCGCCAACACCTTGCACGAGAAGGGGGCCATGGCCAAAAAGGATTTGGAGATCGCGCAGGATGCCGATGCCAAGGCCAAGGTAGACGTGGAGACCACGGCGGAACGCTTGCGTGTACTTGGCGCCGACATCAACCAGCCGGGCGGCGTCATCGATATTCATGCGCCGGTGAGCGGCGTGATCACAGAACAGAACGTGACGGCGGCGGCGGGGGTCAAGACGCTGGATAACTCGCCCAACTTGTTTACCATCGCCGATCTTTCTCATGTGTGGATTTTGTGCGACGTCTACGAAAACGATTTGTCGAACGTGCGCACGGGACAATACGCCGACGTTCGCTTGAATGCGTACCCAGGCAAAGTTTTTCCGGCGCGTATCAGCCAGATTGGCCCGGTTCTCGATCCCAATACGCGGACCGCTAAGGTGCGGCTGGAATTGCGGAATCCGGGTTTCATGCGCCTGGGGATGTTCGTGACAGCCACGTTTCGTGGATTGCAGAAACAGACTCGGGCGGTGGTGCCGGCGTCCGCGGTGTTGCATCTGCACGATCGCGATTGGGTGTACGTGCCGGCCGAGAGTAAGACGTTCCGGCGGGTCGAGGTGACCGGTGGAAACATGCTCGCCGGCAGCATGCAGGAAATCCTGGCAGGCCTCAAGCCGGGTGACCGGGTGGTTTCGAACGCGCTCGTCTTGCAGAGCACGGTGGAGCAGTAAATTGCCCGTCCGCGCGACGAACAAACTAACCAGATGATACGCGCTCTTGTCGATTACGCGCTCGATAACAGGTTCCTGATCATGGCGGCGGCGATCCTGCTGCTGATTTGGGGCGCCATCTCGTTTCACAATCTGCCGGTCGAAGCCTATCCGGACGTGGCCAACAATTACGTGCAGATCATCACGCAATGGCCGGGGCGTGCGGCCGAAGAAGTCGAGCAGCAGGTCACGATTCCGATCGAGATCGTAATGAATGGACTGCCGCATCTGGAACATTTGCGGTCGACGTCGCTTTTCGGACTCTCCAGCCTGATGCTGATCTTCGACGACGAATCGCAGAACGATTGGAACCGGCAGAAGGTGCTGGAGCGGCTGTCGCAATTGAATCTGCCGAACAATCTGCAGCCGCAAGTCGGGGCGGACTTCAGTCCCGTCGGGCAGATTTACTGGTACACGCTGCACAGCACCAATCCCAGGTACGACCTGATGGACCTGAAAACCATTGAGGACTGGGTGCTGGAAAAGCAGTTCAAATCGGTTCCGAATGTGGTGGACGTAGTCAGTTTCGGAGGAACGACACGCGAGTATCACGTGACCGTCGATCCGAATAAGTTAGTTTCCTATGGGCTGAGCATCGGACAGATCGAGCAGCAGCTCGCCAACAATAACGTGAACGCGGGCGGCAGCTTTGTGGAAGCGGGCCTGCAGCAGATTAACGTGCGCGCGGTCGGCCTTTTGCGTAATGTCCACGACATAGAAGAAACAGTGATCAAGACGCAGGCCGGAACGCCGATCCGGGTGAAGGATGTCGCGCTGGTCACGCAGGGCCCAAGGATTCGCCTGGGCCAGATTGGGAAGGCCATCCACCGCGGTGATGGCAAGATACTCGACAACGGCGACGTGGTGGAAGGCATTGTGCTGCTGCGCAAGGGCGCGAACTCGGATTCAACTCTCGAGGCCATTCACGACAAGGTAACCGAGCTGAACCAGCGTATTCTGCCGCCGGGCGTGAGGATCGTGCCGTTTCTCGACCGCAGCAATCTGGTGCACTACACAACCCATACGGTGTTGCACAACCTGACCGAGGGCATCCTGCTGGTCGCGCTGATTCTGTTCTTGTTCTTGGGCAATGCGCGCGGCGCGTTCATCGTGGCGCTCACCATTCCGTTCTCGCTATTGTTCGCGTCGATCTGTCTCAACCTGAACAAAATTCCGGCGAATCTGCTGTCGCTGGGCGCTCTGGATTTCGGCATGGTGGTGGAGGGCGCGGTGGTGATGATCGAGAACATCATTCGCTACCTGGGCCGGAGCAAGCCGGAAACCGTTACATCGCTGGGTCCAATCCGCGACGCGGCGCATGAAGTGCAGCGGCCGGTGTTTTATTCCATTGGCATCATCATTACGGCATACCTGCCGATTTTCACGTTGCAGCGCGTGGAAGGCCGGCTGTTCAAGCCGATGGCGTGGACGGTGACCTTCGCGCTGCTGGGCTCGCTGCTGTTCTCGATGCTGATTGCTCCGGTGATTGCCAGTTTTGTTTTCGGCAGGAATGTGCGCGAGTGGCACAACCCGGTGATGAACTGGCTGACGAAGGCATACCGCGCCACGCTCAGGCGAGCGATTCAACTGAGGTGGGCGACGGCGGCTGTGGCGGCCGGTGCGTTGGTGGTGTCGGCTTACCTGACACTGAGCGGCGTCATCGGTTCCGAGTTTCTGCCGCATCTGGATGAAGGCGCCATCTGGGCGCGCGCTACACTCGCTCCCAGCACCGGACCCACCGAGGGCGCACGCGTCATGAACCAGGCGCGGGTAATTCTGGCGTCGTTTCCAGAAGTGACCGAAGTGATCAGCCAGGTTGGCCGCCCGGACGATGGGACGGACACCACCGGTTTTTTCAATACGGAATATTTCGTCGACCTCAAGCCAAAAGATCAGTGGCGGCCCGTATTTCACCAGAACAAGGAACAGCTGGTGGCCGCCATGGATCGTGAGCTCGAGAAGATCCCCGGCGCGCTATGGAATTTCTCGCAGCCCATTGCCGACAACATGGAGGAAGCCGTCAGCGGCGTTAAGGGGCAGCTGGCCATCAAGGTTTACGGCGACGACCTGAAGACGCTCGAAACGACGGGCGACCACATCGTTAATGTCCTGCGCACCGTACCGGGTGTTGCCGATCTTGGCCTGTTCCGCGTGATCGGCCAACCGAATTTGGAGTTTGTCGTGGATCGCCAGCAAGCCGCGCGCTATGGGATCAATGTGGCGGATGTGCAGGACGCGATCGAGACCGCGGTCGGTGGGAAGGCCGTGAGCCAGGTGCTGCAAGGCGAACAGCGGTACGACCTGGTGGTGCGCTATCAGGCTCCGTACCGGAGCACGAAAGAATCCATCGAGAATATCCGGCTGCTGACGTCTTCCGGAGAGCGCGTTTCACTGGCGCAACTCTGCAAAGTGCAGGTGCTCGACGGCGCCTCGGAGATCTATCGTGAGGGAAATTCGCGCTATGTGGCCATTAAGTACAGCGTGCCGGTCCGCGACCTGGGAAGCACTGTCGAAGAGGCTATACGAAAGGTGAACCAGCAAGTCAAGCTTCCCACGGGATACCACGTCGACTGGGCCGGGGAATATGAGAGCCAGAAGAGGTCGTCGAAGCGCCTCATGATCGTGCTGCCGGTCACTATCCTGGTGATCTGCATGATCCTGTACACCATGTTTAAGTCGTTCAAGTGGGTGATGCTGATTTTGGCGAACGTGGCGATGGCGCCAATCGGCGGCCTGTTGGCGTTATGGATCACAGGCACGCATTTCAGCGTTTCGTCCGGAGTCGGATTCCTGGCGCTTTTCGGCGTATCGGTCCAGACGGGCGTCATCATGCTCGAATACATCAATCAACTGCGCGCGCGTGGCGAAGCCATTCTCAATGCCGCAGTCGACGGATCAGTCGAGCGGCTCCGCCCCATCATGATGACCATGCTGGTCGCAAGCTTTGGCTTGCTGCCGGCGGCGCTTTCGCGCGGTATTGGCTCGGATTCGCAGCGCCCGTTCGCCATCGTCATCGTGGGCGGCCTGATGGCGGCTCTGGTGCTGGGCGTTTTCCTTCTACCCACGCTCTACGTTTGGCTGGCCAGCGAGCGCGATGCCCTGCCTGCGCGGGATGCCGACTCCGCGGGTGAAGAGGAAGACTGATGGACCGGAAATGCGCCCGGCACCAGGATTTCGGCGCTTTATCTTAGAGAATCTTCCAGGGATTCCCTTTGTTTGGGAAGAAGCGTATAATCCTACCGGGAGAGTACATATGGGTCCGTTGGATGTTCCCGAAGTACTCATTTTGTTGGGTTTGGTGGCCTGCGTCGTGTGGGGTCTTTACAACTGGACGCATCCCCATCCACACTTGCACAAGTGACCCTGGCTGCGGCTTACTCGGCCCGGTATCGCAATACTTCATCCGCGACTTGCGTCGCCACACGCATTTCCGCCACATCATGAACCCGCACAAGGTGCGCCCCCGCGAGGATACACGCGGTGACCGCCGCCGCGGTAGCGAAGCGCGTCTGCTCCTCGGTCTGCTGGGCGAGAAATGACTTGCGCGAGGGCCCGCAGAGCACGGGCAGATCGAGGCTGCTCAGCTTTCCGAGCTGGGCCAGGATCTCGGAATTCTGCTCCTTGCGCTTGCCGAAGCCGATGCCGGGGTCGATCACGATGCGCGAACGGTCGACGCCGGCATGGCGCGCGCGGTTCACGGTGGCTTCGAGTTCACGCATGATGGTGCCCATCATGTCGCGCATCGGTGGCAGCTTGGCCCAGCTCTCCGGGCGGCCGCGCATGTGATTCAGAACCACGCCCGCGTCGTGTTGAACGACGATCTTGGCCACCTGCGGATCGAAGGTGAGGCCGCTCGGATCGTTGACGATTTCTGCACCGTGCTCGATGGCGAGCTCCGCCACTTCGGCTTTGTACGTGTCCACGGAGACCGGCACGGTCAGTTTCCCGCGCAGCCGTTTCAGCACCGGAATGAGCCGCCGGATTTCTTCCGCGGCGGAGATTCGGTCCGAACCGGGCCGGGTGGATTCGGCTCCAACGTCAATGATATCCGCGCCCTGCTCGTCGAGTTCGATGGCGCGCGCGAACGCGCGGTCCGGGTCCACGTATTTGCCGCCATCGGAAAACGAATCCGGCGTGACGTTGAGCACGCCCATGATGAACGTGCGCTCCCCGAGCTTCAGCTCGCGTGCTTTTAGTTTCCAGACGAATGGTTTGCGCATCAGGCTTTCCGGGTAAGGCGCTGCCGCAATTCGGCGGTTGCGGCACGGTGGCATTTCAGGCAGAGCGTGCGCATGTTGGCCAAGTCGCATTCGCCGCCGCCTTCTGCCACGGCGATGATATGATCCGCATCCCAAAGGCTGCGGCGCCAGCGCTCTTTCAGCTTCCAATCCTTCAGAAACTGCCGGCGCGCGCCGTAATCGAGCTTGCGAAAATGTTTACGCAGCGCTTCGGTATCGGCGCCACAGCCCGCGCAAACGCCGCGATCCCGCGCGAAGACCTGTTCGCGCAGGTAGGCCGGGTCGGTCCGCAGTTTCCATTCGT
>DATLVQ010000546.1:0-10314 GCA_035577325.1 Bryobacteraceae bacterium
ATGGAAGCCGGGCAGAGAGCGCAGCGGGCGCGCGAATCGGGGCAGGAAGGTTTGTTCGGCGAAGCGTTCATCGCTGAACACGGGCATGAGGAAAAACCACTGCCATCGGTGCCGGAGTTTGCGCTGCGCGAGAAACTGCTGGGCGAAAAGGAAATGCTGGGCTTCTATGTGACCGGGCATCCACTCGATCAATACGAAGAGAAAACACGCGAACTTTCCACGCATTCGAGCGGCAATCTGGAGGGGCTCGAAAAAGGCGTTGAGGTGGCACTCTGCGGAGTGATCACGGGCGTGCAGCGCAAGCGCAATCGCGAAGGAAAACCCTGGGCGTCGATGGTACTCGAGGATCGCAACGGCGCGGTGGAAGCGCTGCTGTTTACCACGAACTTCGAGCGGCTCTCGTCGATGCTGGCCGAAGACCAGGCGGTGCTGGTGCGCGGGCTGGTGCTGCCGGAAGAGAACGCTCCGCCGAAGATTTCGGTGCAGGACATTGTGCCGCTCGAAGTGGCGCGTGTGCCGCTGCCGTCGCTGATTTCGATACGCGTGTGGCTGCGGAAGAATGATGATGCGGCTAATGGCAACGGCGGCGACCGCGTGGCGGCGCTCAACGATCTGTTCCGCCGCAAGGCCGGCGCCACGCAGGTGCGGCTGCGCCTGGAATCCCCGCGCGACTTCACGGTGATCCTGGATGTGCCCACCAAAGTGCGGCCGGACCGCGAGTTTCGCGCCGAGATCGAGCGCCTGTGCGGGGCCGAGGCCATCGAGGTGCTGGCCAATTGAGCCTGCGACTTTTCGCGGCGCTCGCACTGCTTGGCTCCAGTCTTATGCCCGCTCAACCGACCACTTCCGTCATCATCGATACCGATTGCGGTCATGACGACCTCACCGCCATAGCGTTCCTGCTGGCGAGACCTGATGTGCGCATCGAAGCCGTCACTATCGCCAACGGGCTGGCGCACGTTCAGGCCGGGGCGGCGAATGTCCTGCGGCTGCTGGCGCTCGGCGGGCGCGGCGATGTCCCGGTGTTCATCGGGCGCGACACTCCTTTGCGCGGGCACGCGGCGTTTCCCGATCCCTGGCGCGAGAAGTCCGACGCGCTGTTGGACGGGCTCAAAGTGCCGCCTGCCGGCCATGCGCCTGAAGTACAGCCAGCCGCGGACTATCTGGCGAGCCGGTTGCGCCAGCGCAGCCGCCCGGTGCGCATCCTCGCCCTGGGACCGCTCACCAATTTCGGACAGGCGCTGGAACGTCACCCGGAGATCCTCCGCGGCGTCGAAATGGTGATCATGGGCGGAGCCGTACGCGTGCCGGGGAATCTTGGCGATGGCGGCACGTTCAAGACCAGCAACACCACAGCCGAGTGGAACATCTTCATCGATCCGCTGGCGGCCAAGCGCGTGTTCGACTCCGGCGCCCGGATTCACCTGATTCCGCTCGACGCGACCAACCACGTTCCCATCGATGCCGGCTTCCTGCGCGAGCTTGAGCTCAAAGCGCGAACGCCGCTGGGCGCATTTGCGGTAGCCATCATGGAGCGCGACCGCAAGGCGATCGAACAGGGAACGTACTATGCCTGGGATGCCGTCGCGGGCGTGGCACTGGTAGAGCCGGCGGCGGTGCAGATCCGGCCGGTGGCTATCGAAATCAAGCAGGATACGCCCGAAGAAGGGCGCACCGCGGAGGTGACGCCGCCGCCGGCGAAAGAACAGGCAGCGATACGCAGCACCAACGCCTGGGTAGCCCTCGGCGCCGATGCAGCCATATTCAGAAACGTTTTTATCGCCGCATTTCGGGCTGCGAGTCCTGCTCGAGCGGATTCAAAAGCCGCAACCCCTTGAAGCGCGTGAAATCACGGTCGGTCGAGCATAACGTGGCGCCATGCTCGATCGCCAACGCGGCCAGGTGCGCGTCCATCACCAAAGGGCCACTCGCCTGCCCGTCGGTGAGAAGTCTGCTCAAAATGTCCCAATGCCGTTCGGTGGGCTGGAGCAACGAAACGGCCCGCTGCGCAAGCCATCCCGAGACAATGGAAGCCGCTTCGGAAACCGCTATCGGCTCGGTCAGGATGCCCGCGTGCGTCCCAATGCGCAGAAACGCAAGAATGCTTTGCCAGGCGAGTCCGACCGACTGCCCACCGCTGAACACGGCCTCCAGCCAGGCCTCAGCCCCCTTTTGGCGTGGCGACCGGCTATCGTAAGCGTAGAGTAATAGATTCGCATCGATCAGGATCATCGATGCATGGGACCTTCGATAATGTCGAGCAGTTCACCGATGTTGTCGTAGCTCAGACCGGGCTTCAAACCGAGATCCCGGGGCCGCACCTTGAACCTCTTTGCAGGCTTGGCCTGACCGCGTGCCTGCAATCCGATCCGCAGGACTTCGTTGACGGTCTCCTTAAACGACTGGCCCGATTTGCGCATCTCCGCTTCCAGCTTGGCGCGCACATCTTCGTCGAGGGTCAAAGTGGTCCGCACATCATGATGCTACACTGTAGGCATCATGATGTCAACTGTCGCCCAGGGCAGCGTCACGTTTGGGAATGGCGCCTTGCGGTAGAATCTAGGTGCCGATGGACCGCAAATCCAGCCCGCTGGAGCCTGAGGCTTCCGACGCCCCAAAGAACATCGCGTGGCAGCGCGTGCTGCTCGCGCGGCATCCGAAACGGCCGCACACGCTCGATTATATCGAGCGCCTGATCACCGATTTCCGTGAAATCCACGGCGACCGCCTGTTCGCCGACGACCCGGCCATAGTCTGCGGCATGGGATTTCTCGAGGGCCGGGCGGTCATGATCGTGGGCGAGCAGAAAGGTCGCGACACCAAACAGAAACTGCACCGCAACTTCGGCATGCCGAAGCCCGAGGGGTACCGCAAGGCTATTCGAGTGATGCAGCTCGCCGCCAAGTTCGGCCGGCCGGTCATTACATTCTTGGACACGCCGGGCGCCTATCCGGGCATTGACGCTGAGGAACGCGGGCAAGCGGAGGCCATCGCGCGGAACCTGCGGGAGATGTCCCGGCTTCCAGTACCGGTGATCGCAGTATGCATCGGTGAAGGCGGCTCGGGAGGAGCGCTGGCGCTGGGAGTGGGCAACCAGGTGTTCATGATGGAAAATTCGGTCTATAGCGTAATTTCGCCCGAAAGCTGCGCGGCTATTATCTGGCGCGATTCGGCCAAAGCCGAGCTGGCGGCGGAGGCGCTGCGGCTGACCGCCGAGGACCTGCTGAACTTCGGCCTGATCGACGGCATCATCTCCGAACCCGCAGGCGGCGCTCAGGAAGATCCGAATGCGGCGGCCGAACTGTTACGCAAGAAGCTGCGGGACGCCCTCGAAGAGCTGGGGAGGCTCTCGCCGCGCGAACTGGTGGAGCAGCGCTACAAGAAATTCCGGCGCATGGGAAACTTCTTCGGCATGCCCGCTGGTCGGTCGTCGCTGGTAGCAGGTGACTAGGGGCCCTGCCGCAGTGAGGTCGTTGGCGCGACGCAACTGCTCCCTTCGGTCACGGCTCGGTATCGGCGGCGCTTGGCTAAGCCGCGACTGGAGGGAGTGGTAGTGTTCCGGCTGCGACAGGCGATTCGAGCCGTGACGCTGGTGATTCAGCCGTGAATAAGACCGTCCTGCTAGCCATCGTCTTCGTGGCGGGCGTGCTGATCGTCGTGATCTACACCACCATGGGCAACGCACGCTATCGCTGCGAGGTGTGCATCTCCTTTCAAGACCGGACCGCCTGCCGCACGGCGGCGGCCGCGACCGACACGCAGGCGCTACGCACGGCGACGGAAAATACGTGCGCACAGATCGCTTCCGGCGTTACCGATTCCATGGCCTGCGAAAACACCCCGCCTCAGAGCGTGAAGTGGCTTGCCGGTAAGTAGTTAGCGGCAAATCCACAACCTGTGCCGTGATAAGATATACAATTTGTGAACAACTAGCCTGAGAACTGCGTCTAACTTCAAGGGAGCTTCTCACATTGAAGCGTAAATGGAAAATTCTCATCACCGTAGGAGTGTTGGTGGTGGGCTCGATTGCCGTTTTTGCAGGTGTGCGTTATAGCCGGCGAGGCATCGTAACGGTGCAGACCGGGCACGCCATCCGCCAGGATCTCACCAGCCTCGTCACAGCTTCGGGCGAAATTAAGCCTCGCAAGTACATCAACATCGGCGCCAACGCCACGGGCGAACTGATCGAAATCCCGGTCAAAGAGGGCGATAAAGTTCGCAAGGGCCAATTGCTGGCGAGGATCGAAAACACGCAGCCGGAAGCCGACGTGAACGCCCAGCGGGCTTCGCTTAGCTCGACGGAAGCGGACGCCGCCGCGTCGGAAGCGAGTCTCAAGGCTTACGACGACAATCTGCTCACGATGCAGGCCGGCGTCGACCGTACTCGAGTCGATCTGGAAAAGGCTTCTCTCGACTACAAGCGCGGCCAGGAGCTATACCAGGCCAAGCTGATTCCGAAACAGGATTTCGACCAGCGCAAGGCCGCCTATGACAGCGCGCAGGCTTCGGTCAAAGAAGCCGAGTCCCGGCTGACTCAGGCGAAGGCGCAGCGCGAACAGGCAAAATCGCAGTTGTATTCCGCGCAGAAGCATGTCGCGCAGCTCCACGCCATGGTGACGCGCGCCGACGACGTGCTGAAGAAGTTCAATTCTTATGCGCCGCTGAATGGCGTGGTAACCAACCTCCCGGTGCGCGTGGGCGAGACGGTAATTCCCGGGCTTCCCAATCTGCCCGGCACGATCATCATGACCATCGCCGATATGTCGATCATTACCGCCGAAGTCAAGGTGGATGAGACCGACATCGTCAACGTCAAGATGGATCAGACCGCCGATGTCACCATTGACGCGATACCCAACAAGACCTTCAAGGGCCACGTGATTGAGATCGGCAATACGGCGATCGTGCGGTCGACCGGCATCGCGGCCTCGCAGAGCACTACGTCGAGCCAGGAAGCGAAAGATTTCAAAGTGGTGGTGGCGCTCGATGCGCCGCCGGAGGATATCCGGCCCGGCCTCTCCTGCACCGCGAAGATCACCACGGCGACCCGGCAGCACGTGGTGACAATACCGATTCAGGCGCTGACCATCCGGCAGAAGGGTGATCTGGAGGCCCCGCCGAAGAACGCTTCGGTGCAGGCGGCGGTCAAACTCGATCCAGCAGCGGAAAAGGCGCGCAAGGAAGAGATTCAGGGTGTGTTTGTGATCTCCGGCGGCAAAGCCGTCTTTCGCAAAGTGGAGACCGGCATTACGGGATCGACCGACATTGAAGTGTTGAGCGGCATCAAAGAAGGCGACGAGATCGTCACTGGAAGCTACCAGGTGATTCGGACGATCCGCAACGATGCGCAGGTGAAAATCGACAATGCAGCCCCGCTCAAAGTGAACACCTAGTCAGAAAAGAGCAGCAGATGGCACAGGCAGTGGATGCACTAGTTGAGCGTGGCGAGCAGTTGCGAAAAGACGGCATCGTCATTCGCACGTACGATCTGTGGAAGACGTACATCATGGGCGATCAGGAGATCCACGCGGTTTCGGGCGTGGATATCGAGATCAAGCGCGGCGAATATGTGGCCATCATGGGGCCGTCGGGATCGGGCAAGTCGACGCTCATGAACCTGATCGGCTGCCTGGACACGCCTACTAAGGGGCAGTATTACATCAATGGGCGCCTGGTCAGCGAGATGAACGACGACGAGCTGGCGCGGATCCGGAACAAAGAGATTGGCTTCGTTTTCCAAACCTTCAACCTGCTGCCGCGCGCTACTTCCCTGCACAATGTCGAGCTGCCGTTGATTTATAGCGGCATGCCCGCGGATGTCCGGCTGACCCGCGCCAAGAAATCGCTGGAGGCTGTAGATCTGGCGGCGCGCATGTACCATAAGCCCAATGAGCTTTCGGGCGGCCAGCGGCAGCGTGTGGCCGTGGCGCGGGCACTGGTCAACAATCCCTCGATTTTGCTGGCCGACGAGCCTACCGGCAACCTGGACAGCGCCACGGGCAACGAAATCATGGCGCTGTTCGAACGCCTGCACGCGCAGGGCAATACGATCGTGCTGGTGACACACGAGCACGATATTGCGCTGCATGCCCACCGCGTCATTCACATCCGCGACGGAAAAGTGGAGAAGGACGAGAAGGTAAAGTAGGGCGCAGCCGCTTTCCGGTCATGCGCCCTGGAGTGCGTGCGGAGTGCGGAGCTACGACGCGTTGGTGGCGGCGGAGGCTTGCGCTTTCATCATTTCCGCCATCGCTTTTTTCATTTGCGCCGGGGTGGGTTCGGCTTTGTGTGTGGCGATCATCCAGGAGTTCCCGTCGGCATCGACGATGGTCCCGCACCGGTCGCCCCAGAACATGTCCATCACTGGTCCCTGGGCGGTGGCTCCCAATTTCACAGCTTTAGCTACGACTTTGTCCGCGTTTTCTACCAGCAGATACAAAGTGCCTGGCGACCCGCCCAGAGTCTTGGCGCTGCGTGCGCCGCGCTCCGGCATTTCCGGCCCCAGCATCAAGGTGGTGTCGCGCAGCCTGAGCTCCGCGTGCATAGGCTTACCGTCGGGCCCGTTCATGATGCCGCGCTTCGTAAATCCGAAAGCCTTCTGGTAGAAGCCAACCGCTGCTTTTACGTCGCTTACGGTGAGCATCACGGTAACGGCGCCATAGTTCTTCTTGTTGAGTGGATCGATTTTTTTGGCCATAAGGGGAGGTTCCTCGGAAAGTTATTTTATCAGAAGCGGCGCTGATGCGAGTACCCTCTCTGGAAGTGCAATTCCAAGCCGGCGTCCGGTCCACAAGATATCACTGACAGCCCTGCAGTTACTGGGGTTCCGAGACGTTTGGCGCCAAGCAGATGTACAGATCTGTAAAACCTGCCGGGCAACAGGAAACCCGTAGCCGGCCGCCCGTATCATCGATTCTGTCGGGGGATTCTGCCGGGTATTTCCGGCTCGCGGCTGGGCCAAAAAGGAAGAAATATGAAGGGACTGATGATCATGTTCCCCGCTTTTGTGTTATTCGCCGTTCCAGGCGCGCCAGCACAAGAAGCTTCGTCACGCGCGAATGAGGCGGGCGACATCAAAATGATGGCCAAGAGGTACGGGTTCGATCCGAACCCGATCCGCGTGAAAAAGGGCGACCACGTGAAACTTGTGATCACGGCGGTCGATCACGATCACGGGTTCAAGCTCGAAGCTTTTCATATCGAGCAACTGCTCAAAAAGGGAGAAGCCACAACCGTCGAGTTCACGGCCGATCAAGCCGGCACGTTTCCATTTGCCTGTTCGCACTTTTGCGGGATGGGGCATAAGAAAATGACGGGCGAACTGGTGGTGGAATAGCGGTGACTCTCGCCCAGCGAAGGCAGCGTCTGTGCAGGTTACCGATCTGTCGCGGGCAGCCGGAAATCCACGTGGCGCTCGCGGTTCAGCCTCAAGGTGAGCGCGTGGTCTACCGAATCGAGCGGCGCCTGCCGTTGTTCGTGCTGCAACGTGACGAAGTGCAGGGTAGATCCCGTGATCCAATACGCTTCGGCGGCGCGGATGTTGTCCTGGCCCTTGAAGGCGATGAGATAAATTGGCCGTTCGCCGCTTTGAGGCGCGGCTTCAGCGTTATCGCGCGCGTAGGATCTCTGGCGTGCCGGCGGCTCGTAGACCCTGACCGGTGGAGGTGCGGGATCAGTCCCGTAGTTATACGTCACCACGACAGGCGCGGGCGAAGAGCCGTAGTTGTAATAGCTCTGCGCCGGCGCATAACCGTAGTCGTAGTAGCTGAAAGGGTACCCGTAGTAATCGTAATAGCTGTAAGGGCCGTACGAGTAGGCGTACGGATAGCCCCAATCGTAATAGCCATAGAATGGATACGCGTAGGGATACAGGCCGAAACCGGCACCGAAGAAAAACCGGCTGCGGCCAAAGCCGTGATGGAAGCCGCCGAATCCTCCACGAAATCCGCCACCATGAAACCCGCCACCGTGAAACCCGCCGCCGAAACCGCCGCTGCGGAAACCGCCTCCACTCCGGAAACCGCCGCCGCTGTGGAAACTGCTACCGCTGTGGAAACTGCTACCGCCATGAAAGCCACCGCCGCCGTGCATGCCGCCGCGCTGGGCAGCCGCAGGCAAAGCTATCAGGCAGCCGGTGAGAAGAAAGCGCAAGAAGTTTCGCATAATCCTGGCCCTGATGGGAGCTTACCGCCGCGCGCGGCCCTTGGCAAGCGCCGTCAGGTTTACGGCACGACCGGCAGGATCAACGCCGAGGGGTGCTGGGGGTCATGGTACACCGTGTTTTCCGCCTTGATCAGGTTGCTGGACCGGCCCGCATCCTCGCCGGTATTGAGATTACGGTCGAAACGAGGGAAATTACTGCTCGAAATATCGACGCGAAGCTTGTGACCCGCCAGAAACACGTTGCTGGTATTCCACATGTCGATGCGGATCTTATAGATCTCGCCGGACTTCAACAATTCGGGCGCGGCGTGCGAGTTCCGGTAGCGGGCGCGGAGAATGCCGTCGGTCAGGTTCTGCGCGAACCCGGTGGGCCAGACATCCACGAGTTTCGCGGTGAAGTCAGTGTCTACCGCCGAAGAACTGACATACAGCTCGATGGCGATAGGCCCGGTGACTTCGAAATCGCTCGTAAACGCCGGCGTGGTGTAGACCAGAACGTCCGGTCGCTCCTCGACAGTCCGCTGATCGAAAGCGCCAGAGGGCAGATGATCGTTGTCGCAGCACAGGCCGCCGCCACGCGTGGGCGCAGGATTGGCGGGATCGTACGTGAACTTGTCGGCGCGCTCACTCTCCGGCTGCGTGGTGTTCAGCGCGCCGTCGCCGGTTCGCGTCTTGGCGCCGCCGCCCGAGTGAAGATAGTAGTGTGTGGCGCGAGCGCGGGCCAGCGGCCAATCGTTCTCATCGCGCCAGGCGTTCTTGCCCATTACGAAAATCTTCACCGGCTTCTCGCGCGCGATGCCGTTATCGACGCCGCGCAGCAGGTGGTCGTACCAGCGCAGCAACTCGGCATCGGTATCGCCCTTGGCCGTTGCGCCGAAATTGAGCTCGCCGGCCTGGCCGTTGAATGGGCCGTGATACCAGGGGCCGAGCATCAGCCGCTGGCCGGGCACGCGGCTTTTCAGTCCCACATAATTGCGCACCGTGCCGCCCTGGAAAATGTCATACCAGCCGCCCACGCTGTAGACCGGCACGCGTAAGTTGGCGTAGTGATCTTCAATCGATAACGCTTTCCAGTAATCGTCAAAATCGGGATGGCGTGTCCACTCGGCGAAATACGGGGCGAGGCTTGCCGGGGTGGGGACATCGAGAAACGGATACTCGGTGAGCGGTAGTTTCCATGCCCATTTGAGCGCGTTGGCGGATTCGCGCACGCGCCGGTCGAGAGTGTCCTGCACCAGGCCGGTGGTCCATGACTCATTGAACCACTGCTCGAACGCGCCGCCCTGGTAGGTCCAGCCATCGTGGTAATTCGAGGCTGTCACGACGGCGAAGATTCCCGCTAGATGCGGCGGCGAGGCGATGGCGGCCAGCATCTGCGTGGCGCCTACATACGATGCGCCAAACATGCCGACTTTGCCGTTCGCGTATGGCAGCGCCGCGGCCCATTCCACGGTGTCGTAGCCGTCCTGACTCTCATGCTTGAACGGAACCCATTCGCCCTCGGAGGTAAAACGGCCGCGCACATCCTGCATGACGACGACGTAGCCGAGCGCAGCGGCTCGTGTGCCGAAATCGCCACCGGCTTTGTTATAAGGCGTGCGCGTGAGCAGCACGGGAAACTTGCCGTCTACCTTCGGACGGTAAATGTCGGCCCGCAGCGTGACGCCGTCGCGCGTTTTCATGGCGACGCCACGCTCGATGGTGACTTCATACCGGTCAGCCGCAAAGGCTGAGGATGCGACGAGCAGCAGACAGACGATACGCGCGCGATTCATGTCCTAGAGTATAGAGAGGCCATGAAGCTGCTGCAATTGCTCTTTCTGCTCGCCGCGGCAATGCCGGCGACGCCCGCCACGCAGCCGTTTTACGACCGCAAGCACTTTTCGAAAGTTCTGGGCGAGGAGCGCAACTACCGCATCCTGCTGCCGCCGGATTACGAATCGAGCGCCAAGCGCTATCCGGTGATCTATTATTTCCATGGCCACAGCGACCGCTACACGCTCGAGAAATACGACAACGGGACCGACACGATTCCCAAGATGGCGGACTTCGTGGCCCATCACGACGCCCTTGTGGTGTCTGTCGACGGCTATGTAGCGCGCGATTACACCGGGTTTTACGGCGGGACTCCGTGGGACGTGATGGTCGACG